>JACMKK010000231.1 GCA_014380115.1 Luteimonas sp.
GTGGTGGCGCTGGATGCCGAAGCCGCGACCGCGCAGGTCGCCGCGAAGCCGCCTGCCTCCTCGATCACCACCCAACCGCTGCCTCCGGACACCACCAAGCCCGCTACGGCTCCGCCAGCCGCGAGCAAACCAGCGGCCGCGCCCACGACGACGGCCGCCGCCGGCGTCGGCTTCGCCGTGCAACTAGGTGCCTTCAGCAAGGGCGCCGATGCCACTGCACTGCGCGATCGCCTGCGCAGCGCCGGTTTCAGCGCATTCACCGAAACCGTCAACACCGACAAGGGCGCATTGACCCGCGTGCGCGTCGGACCGGTGGTCAGCCGCGCCGAGGCACAACAGCTGCAGGCGCAGGTGAAGTCGAAGGTGGGCGTAGACGGCATCGTCCGGCCGCATCCGTGACGTGACGGCCTTGCGCGCATGAACACCATCGATCTGCTGCTGCTGGCCGTCATCGGCGTGTCCGCGCTGCTGGGGCTGATGCGCGGCTTCATTGGCGTGCTGGCTTCGCTCGTTGCGTGGTTGCTGGCCGGATGGATCGCATTCCGCTTCGGCGGCGAGGTCGCCGTCGCGATCGCCGGCGATGGCCAACCGGGCGCCGGCGAGCTGTTCGCGGGCTACGGCCTCAGCTTCCTCGCGGTGATGGTGTTCGTCGCCCTGGTCGCCTGGCTGGTGCGCAAGCTGGTGCACGCCGTCGGCCTGTCCGGCGTCGACCGCGCGCTCGGCTTCGCCGTCGGCCTGGTACGCGGCGGCTTCGTCGCCTGCGTGATCGTGCTGCTGATGGGATTCACGCGGATGCCGCAGGACGGCAGCTGGCGGGAATCGCGCGTGGTGCCGGTGCTGATGCCGGGCTCGCAGTGGTTGCAGGGCTGGTTGCCGCATTGGGCGGCCGGCGAGGTTGATTTGGGAACGCCCGGATCGCATGTATCGTCACCCGACAACGCGCCTGCGTTGCCGGCACCAGCCGGCGCCTGACGCCGCGGAGTTGATCAGCCATGTGCGGCATCGTGGGAATCGTGGGAACTTCCGAAGTCGCAGCCGCGCTGTACGACGGCCTGACCGTGTTGCAGCATCGCGGCCAGGACGCGGCCGGGATAGCGACCGCCGACGGCTCGCACCTGCGCGTGCACAAGGGCAACGGCCTGGTGCGCGACGTGTTCGACGCCAAGGCGATGCTGTTGCTGGAAGGCAAGGTCGGCATCGCCCATTGCCGTTATCCGACCGCCGGCAGCGAGGGCCTCGACGAGGCGCAGCCGTTCTATGTCAATTCGCCTTACGGCATCGCGCTCGCGCACAACGGCAACCTGGTCAACACCGACGCGTTGCGGCGCGAGGTGTTCGAGCAGGACCGCCGCAACGTCAATACCGAATCCGATTCGGAAGTGCTGCTGAACGTATTCGCGCACGAGCTCGACACGCACAAGGCGCTGACGCCGGAAGCGGCGTTCAAGGCGATCGAGGGCGTCAACCGCCGCGCCAAGGGCGGTTATGCCGTGGTCGCGACCGTGCTCGGCCTCGGCCTGGTCGCGTTCCGCGATCCGCACGGCATTCGTCCGCTCGTGCTCGGCAAGCGCACGACCGAGGCCGGCAACGAATATGCGATCGCGTCCGAATCGGTCGCGCTCGACATCCTCGGCTTCGAGCGCGTGCGCGACGTCGCCCCGGGCGAGGGCATCGTGGTCACGCCGCGCGGCGAACTGCATGCGCGCCTGTGCGCCGAGGACCCGCAGCACACACCCTGCATCTTCGAATACGTGTATTTCGCCCGTCCCGACTCGATGATGGACGACATCTCGGTGCACAAGGCGCGCATGCGCATGGGCGTGACGCTGGGCGAGAAGATCCTGCGCCTGCGTCCCGACCACGACATCGACGTGGTGATCCCGATCCCGGACACCTCGCGCGATGCCGCGCTCGAGATCGCCAGCCTGCTCGGCGTGAAGTACCGCGAAGGATTCATCAAGAACCGTTACGTCGGCCGCACCTTCATCATGCCGGGGCAGGGCGAGCGCGCGAAGTCGGTCAAGCGCAAGCTCAACCCGATCCCGCTGGAGTTCAAGAACCGCGTCGTGCTGCTGGTCGACGATTCCATCGTGCGCGGCACCACCTCGAAGCAGATCGTGCAGATGGCGCGCGATGCCGGCGCGCGCAAGGTCTACCTCGCTTCCGCTGCGCCGCCGGTGCGTTATCCGAACATCTACGGCATCGACATGCCTTCGGTCGACGAGCTCGTCGCGCATGGCCGCAGCGAAGCCGAGATCGAGCAGTTTCTCGCTTGCGACTGGCTGATCTATCAGGACCTGTCGGATCTCGAAGAGGCCGTGGCCGGACCGAAATTCCCCGGCCGCAAGTTCGACAGCTCGTGCTTCAACGGCGAGTACGTCACGGGGATCGAGCCGGGGTACTTCGAGCGCATCCAGCAACTGCGCTCGGACGAGGCCAAGAGGAAGCGTCGAGTGGCTTCGTGATTCTTCCCGCTCGTCATTCCCGCGCAGGCGGGAACCCAGTGTCTTTGGCCCGATACGTTGCTGGAACAGGTGCAGAAGGAAAGTCACTGGGTTCCCGCCTGCGCGGGAATGACGAGCGTTAGACGTGTCGGCCTCATTGCACGATGCTGCGCAGTCCTGCCTTGAAGCGTCATCCCCGCAAGACAAGGTAGCCAGAACGCTTGCGGTGACCGCAGCGTTCTGCCGCGGCGATTTGAAGATCCCCGAGGATGTTCCCCTTCCCGATCCGATCCGCATGCCGGGACGCCCGTCGAAACCCGCGCTCGTCCATCCGCGCGACTTGCCCAAGCGCGGCCTCGGCAGTAACGAAGGCCGCGCCGCCTTCATCCACGCCATCGCGCATATCGAATTCAATGCGATCGACCTCGCCTGGGACGCGGTCTACCGCTTCCGCGGCTTGCCCGACGCGTACTACGCCGACTGGGTCGGCGTCGCCAATGACGA
>JACMKK010000018.1 GCA_014380115.1 Luteimonas sp.
AACCACATGTTCGAGGCGATCGACGAGCGCACGATCCGCTACGGGCTGGGTGCGGTGAAGGGCGTCGGCCGCGGCGCCTGCGAGGCCATCGCGGGCGAGCGCACGCGCGAGGGCGTCTACGCCGATCTGCTCGATTTCTGCAAGCGCGTCGATGCCAACAAGTTGAACAAGCGCACGCTGGAGGCACTGATCCACTCCGGCGCGCTCGATGCGCTCGGCAGGAACCGGCCTTCGCTGCTGCTGCAGCTGCCCGAAGTGCTGAAGGCGACCGAACAGCTCGCACGGGAACGCGATGCGGGGCAGGTTTCGCTTTTCGGCGGGGGCGTGTCAGGCGGGTTCTCCGAAAGCGCGCCCGACCTGCGCATCGAATTGCCGCACGCCGAGGACTGGCCTCTGGCGCAGAAGCTGGCGGGCGAGCGCGACACGCTTGGCCACTATCTCAGCGGCCATCCGCTCGATCCGTATCGCGACGAGCTCGCCGCATTGGTTGCGCACGACTTGGGGCAGCTCGACACGCTCTGGGAACGTGCGCAACAGTCCGCCCGGCCGCAGGAGGGGCGCTCGTGGCGCCCTGAAGTCGCCGCGGTGATCGCCGGCCAGGTGATGGGCCTGCGCAAACGCGGCGACTCGCAGGCGTTCGTGCAGCTCGAGGACGGGCGCGGCCGGCTGGAATGCGCGTTCTTCGCCGAGAGTTATTTCGAATTCGCGCAGCTGCTCACCCGCGACCGCATTCTGGTCGTCGAAGGCGGCTTGCGCGAAGACGAATTCAGCGGTGGGTTCTCGCTGCGCGCGCGGCGCTGCTGGGATTTCCGGCAGCTGTGCGCGCAACATGCCCAGCGCCTGTCGATGCGCCTGGACCTGCGCGTGCCGGGACTGCTCGACCGTATCGAAAGCCTGCTCGCCCAGCACCGTCCCGGCACCACGCCATTGCGCTACGACCTGCTGCTCAAGGACGGCGCCGCAGGCACGCTCGACCTCAACGGCGGCCACAGCGTGCGCGTCGACGCCGACCTGGTCGGCAACCTGCGCGCGCAGCCCGGCGTGCGTGCGGTGAAGCTGGCGCTGAGCCGGCCGTGGGCGACCTGATGTTCCTTCTCCCTCCGGGAGAAGGTGGCGCGATGCGCCGGATGAGGAACTCCCAGATCGCCTTTCACCGAAAGAGGCACTTGCTCGGACGCTTCCGGGAAAGTTCTCCACACATAGTCGCGGCGGAACGTCCCTCATCCGCCCTTCGGGCACCTTCTCCCAGAGGGAGAAGGAAAAGCCTGGGGCCAGACGCTTCCGTACGGCCTAGCAACCACGTTCCGCTAGACTGATCCCATCCCGGTCAATGCCATCCGCATGAACCCCAATTACCTCGACTTCGAACAACCCATCGCCGACCTGGAAGCCAAGATCCAGGAGATGCGCCACGCCAGCACCGGCCCCGCCGTCAACATCGACGCCGAAGTGCATGCGCTGCAGGACAAGCTGCGGCTGCGCACTGCGCAGATCTTCCGCGACCTGACACCGTGGCAGGTCTCGCAGCTCGCGCGGCATCCGGCGCGGCCCTACACCAACGACTACATCCGCATCATCTGCGACGAGTTCCAGGAACTCGCCGGCGACCGCGCTTACGCCGACGACGCCGCGATCGTCGGCGGCCTCGGCCGCATCGACGGCCGCAGCGTGATGATCATCGGCCACCAGAAGGGCCGCGATACCAAGGCCAAGGTGCGGCGCAACTTCGGCATGCCGCGTCCGGAGGGCTACCGCAAGGCGCTGCGCCTGATGAAGATGGCCGAACGTTTCGGCTTGCCGCTGCTGACCTTCATCGACACGCCCGGCGCCTATCCAGGCATCGGCGCCGAGGAACGCGGCCAGTCCGAGGCGATCGCGCGCAACCTCATGGAGATGGCCGAACTGAAGATCCCGATCATCTGCAGCGTGATCGGCGAAGGCGGCTCGGGCGGTGCGCTCGCGATCGGCGTCGGCGACCGCACGCTGATGCTCGAATACAGCACCTATTCGGTGATTTCGCCGGAGGGCTGCGCCTCGATCCTGTGGAAGTCGGCCGACAAGGCCAAGGACGCCGCCGAGCAACTCGGCCTCACCGCCAAGCGCCTGCTCGGCCTGGGCCTGATCGACAAGGTCGTGCGCGAACCGATCGGCGGCGCGCACCGCAACCCGAAGCAGATGGCGACGCGGCTGAAGGCCGTGCTCATGAACGAGCTCGATGCCTTGCAGGCCCTGCCAGCGGAGCATCTTGTGGATCGGCGGTATGCGCGGTTGCGCGGCTACGGCGCGTACGAGGCGGCTTGAACCCACGACACGGATCGTTTCGTAAGAACCAGATACGAAACATGCCTCACCGCCGCTACCACGCGCGCAGATATTGCGCTGGTGCCGAAATCACCTCCCCCAACTCCTTCGCCGCGCGCCGCGGAAAGTACGGATCGCGCAACAGTTCGCGCGCCATCACGATCACGTCCGCATCGCCGTCGACGAGGATGCGCTCGGCCTGTGCGGGTTCGGTGATCAGGCCGAGGGCACCTGTGGCGATGTTCGCCTCGCGACGGATGCGTGCGGCAAAAGGCACCTGATAGCCCGGGGCGACGGGAATTTTCTGTTGCGGCGCCAGGCCGCCGCTGGAGACATCGACCAGATCGACGCCGAGGGCATTGAGGCCGCGGCACAGCTCAATGCTTTGTTCGATGTCCCAGCCACCGTCGACCCAGTCGGTCGCGGAGATGCGCAGCCATAGCGGCAGCGACTCCGGCCACACCACGCGGACCGCCGCAACCACCTCGCGCAGCAGCCGCGTGCGGTTGTCGAAGCTGCCGCCGTAGGCATCGTCGCGCCGGTTCGATAGCGGCGACAGGAACTGATGCAGCAGGTAGCCATGCGCGGCATGCAGTTCGACGATGCGGAATCCGGCATCCAGCGCACGTTGCGTGGAGGCGCGGAAATCTGCGATGACCTTGGCGATGCCGTCCGCGTCGAGCGCCTGCGGCATCGGGTACTTGTCATTGAAGGCAATAGCCGATGGCGCGACCGGAACCCAGCCACCATCGTCGACGGCGCCCTCGCCCTTCCATGGCGCGAACGTGCTCGCCTTGCGGCCGGCATGCGCGAGCTGGATCGCGGGAATCGCGCCCTGCGCCGCGACGAAGGCGGCGATCCGCGACCACGCCTGCTGATGGCGCGAACTCCACAGCCCGGTGTCGTCGGGCGAGATCCGCCCCTCGGGCGACACCGCAGTGGCCTCGGTGAACACGACGCCCGCGCCACCGATTGCGCGGCTGCCCAGATGGACCAGGTGCCAGTCGTCCGGCAATCCGTCGACGGCGGAGTACTGGCACATTGGCGAGACGACGGTACGGTTGCGCAGGCGTACGTCGCGCTGTAGCAGGGACTCGAACAGGGCAGCCATGGGGACTCGCAAACGGGAAATACGTCACTGTACCGATCACGACCGCCGCCACGGCACCCAGCCGTGGATCGCTGCGTCGCGGCGGCGTGGCAACATCGGCGCATGAGCGAGGCGCTGTCCAGCCGCATCGAGATGCCCTTGGCCGACCGGCCCGCGCGCGCCATCGTCGTCGGGCTCAGTGGCGGCCTCGATTCCTGCGTGTTGCTGCATGCCCTGTCGCGCTCGCCGATGGCGCAGGCACGCGGCCTGCGCGCGCTCCACGTGCACCACGGCCTGCACGCGGACGCCGATCGCTGGGCAGACCACTGCCAGGCCTTGTGCGACACGCTCGTACTGCCGCTGGCGATCGTCCGCGTCGACGTCGCGCTGGATCGCGGCGACGGCCTAGAGGCCGCAGCGCGCGCTGCGCGGCATGCGGCCTTCGCTTCCGCGTTGGGCGAGGACGAGATCCTCGCGCTCGCTCATCATGGCAACGACCAGGCCGAGACCTTCCTGTTGCGCGCGCTGCGCGCTTCCGGCAGCGACGGACTCGCCGCGATGCGCGCCTGGCGACGGCTCGGACAAGGCTGGTTGTGGCGGCCGTGGCTCGACGTGCCGCGCGCGGAATTGCTCGCCTATGCGCAGACGCACGCGCTGGCATGGGTCGAGGATCCGGGCAACGTCGACACCGATCGCGATCGCAACTTTCTGCGCCACCGCGTGCTGCCGGTGCTGCGCGAACGCTGGCCGCAAGCCGATGCCGCGTTCGCGCAAAGCGCCGCGCTGCATGCGGAAACCGCCGGCTTGCTCGATGCGGAAGACGCAGCAGCGTTGGCGGAGGCGGGCACCATCGATCCGAGCGTGCTCCTGGTCGATGTCCTGCTCGGAATACGGTCCTCGAGGCGCGCACGCGTACTGCGCCGCTGGGTCGCATCGCTCGGACTCCCGCCGTTGCCGGCGCAAGGCATCGCCCGGATCGAATCCGACCTGCTCGGGGCCGAACCCGACGCCGTCGCGGAATTCGCCTGGTCGGACACGGCGATCCTGCGCTGGCGCGATCTGCTGCATGCCGATCGCCGACGCGCATCGCTGCCGGGCGACTACCGCGCCGAATGGACTGGTGCATCCGCGCTGCGACTGCCAACCGGCGACGGCCTGGCGCTCATGGGCGCCGCCACACTCGACCGTCCCGTTGTCGTGCATGCGCGCCAGGGCGGTGAACGCATCGCCTTGCCGGGCCGCGATCACACGCATGTGCTCAAGCATGTGTTGCAGGAGCTCGGCGTGCCGGCATGGGAACGGGCCCGGATGCCACTGCTTTCGACGACCGAAGGGGAACTCCTGGCCGCGGGCGACCTCGTCCATTCGGCTTCGTTCGACGCTTGGCTGCGTAGGAACGGCTGCCGCGTGACATGGACGCGCGACCTGTCGCAGGCGATGCCGTAAACTTTCCCCCATGGTCCGCAAACCCGCCACCGAAGCCTCGCCCGTCGCCGACTTCGAGCACTCGCTCGACGCGCTCGAACAGCTGGTCGAGAAGATGGAGCACGGCGAAATGAGCCTCGAGGAATCGCTGGCTGCCTACGAGCGAGGCGTCGGCCTGTACCGGCGCTGCCAGCAGGCGCTCGAACAGGCCGAGCTGCGCGTACGACTGCTCAGCGATCCGGACAATCCCGCCGGCGCCGAACCGTTCGGCCCGTCGGCGTCCGCGTCCGATGCCTGACAGTACCGCTGCGCAGCAGCGACTGGACGCCTGGCGCGAACGCATCGATCGCGTGCTCGGCAGCGTTCTGCCTTCGCCCAACCACCCTCCGCAGCGCCTGCATGCGGCCATGCGCCACGCGGTACTGCTCGGCGGCAAACGCATCCGCCCGCTATTGGTCTACGCGACGGGTGCGGCCTTCCGCACCGACGACGAGACGCTGGATGCGCCCGCCGCCGCGGTCGAGTTGATGCAGGCCTATTCGTTGGTCCACGACGACCTGCCCGCGATGGACGACGACGCATTGCGCCGCGGCCATCCGACCGTGCACGTCGCCTTCGACGAAGCCACCGCGATCCTCGCCGGCGACGCGCTGCAGTCGCTCGCCTTCGAGACGCTGACGAGCGCGCATGTCGAGGCCGGAGCGCGCGTTGCGATGCTGCGCGAGTTGTCGATCGCTGTCGGCACGCGCGGCATGTGCGGTGGGCAGGCACTCGACATCGACGCGACCGGCGTCAGCGGCGGGATGGACCTGGCGGCGCTCGAACAGCTGCATGCGCGCAAGACCGGCGCGCTGCTGCGCGCTTCGGTGCGCCTCGGCGCGATCGCGGCGAACGCCGATGCCGGACAACGCCGCCACCTCGACGCGTTCGCCGATGCACTCGGCCTCGCCTTCCAGATCCGCGACGACCTGCTCGATGTCGAAGGCGATAGCGCCACGCTCGGCAAGACCGCGGGCAAGGACGCCGCCCAGGCCAAGGCGACGTTCCCGGCGCTGATCGGCATCGAGGCCTCGCGCCAGCGTCTGCAGGCGCTGGCGGCGACGATGCAGGCCTCGCTGCAGCCCTTCGGCGTGCGCGCCGATGCCCTGCAGGCGCTGGCGCGCCGGGTCGTCGAACGCGACCACTGAGCGCGGCGCTGACCTCGGCAGGCTGCTTTCTGCGTTGATCGTTCCGATGCGCGCCCGTGCTGCGCGCGATGCGAACCGATGCCGCGCAAGCTGCTGCAACGACTGCTGTCCTGGGTGGACGCCGCGATGGCGACGTCGGCGGTGTCGTTCATCACGTTCTGGACCAAGGTCGAGCGTAGTTACCGGCGGCCGTCGTCGCGCCTGTCGCTGTTGCTGCGCTTCTCGTTCTATCCGTTGCTGGCGCTGGGCGCCCTCAGCTGGCTGGGTTGGGACTGGAAATACAATCATGCGCTGGATTCGGCCGAGGACGCGATCTTCGACCGCGTCGTGAATTGGCGGCCGGTTCAACCAAAGCCTTCTGGCCGGACCGTCATCGTCGAAATCGACGACTGCTCGATCGAGTACTACCGGAGCCTGGGCGAAGGCGGCTGGCCATGGAGCCGGCAGCGCCACGCCGACGTGCTCGACAAGCTCGACCGGGCCGGCGTGCGCAGCGTGGGCTATGACGTGATGTTCATCGACCCGTCGACGCAGGACCCGATCGGCGATGCCACGCTCGAATCGATGGCCGAAGGCGGCCAGGGCCGCTTCGTGTTCGCCTCCTCGCGCCGCCACTCCGATTTCGATCGCGACGCCACGCTGCGCGCAGCCGCGGCCCCAGGCGCGTTCCCATTGCTCACCGGTGCCGCACGCCCAGGGCCGCAGATTGCCCTGGTGCTGCCTTATGGCGAGGCGATGACGCGCTATTCGGGTTTGAGCAACGTCACCCGCAACGAAGACGGCGTACTGCGCGACGTGCATCTGCGCGAACGACTGGGCGACTGGGCCATACCTTCTCTGCCGCAGCGAATTGCCGCCCACGCAAACCGCCGGGCGACCTCATCGTTCCCATCGTCGGTGCGCGTGAACTGGCGCAAGAACGCGCGCCTCCCCTACCTCAGCGCCGCGAACCTGCTGGAAGGCAAGCAAGTTTGCCAACAGGCCAGTCCGAGGCTTCCGCTGTTGAAAGACCGCGTCGTACTCGTCGGCTACACCGCCGCCGGCGTCAACGACGCCAAGCCGACGCCGGTCAATCCGGCGATGCCGGGTGTCGAGGTGCTCGCCGAAGCGACCGAGGCGCTGGTCGCCAACAGCGCGATCTGGATGCCGCCGTCGTGGGTCAAGTACGTGCTGGCCGCGGTGCTGGTGCTGTTGACCGCTTTCGCGTTCTGGCGCGGGGAGCCGGCGACCGATGTCGATTCGGTGTTCGTCGCGACCAACGTGGCGCTGCTGTTGCTGGCGTTTTCGGGACTGACGTTCTTCGGTGTGTTCTTCGACATCTTTTCCAGCGTCGGCTTCGTCAGCCTGTGCTTCGGCTTGTGCCGGCTGTACGCGGGCATCCAGCGCGGCCGCGCGGTCGGCAACGGCGACTACCTCGACGAGTTCGATCCCGACCGCGATCGCTGGCTGGTGATCGGGCGCCTGCGCTTCGTGCCGAACGCGGCGCTCGACCGGCGCGCCGCCGCGCGTCGCCGGCGCGAATACCGGCGCCGCCTGCGTCGTTTCCTGTATGCCGGCAGCGATGCGGTGATGCTGGAAGGCGTGGTCGAGCGCAAGAGCTGGCTGCACGACACGCTCGACGACCTGATGGTGCTGGTCTGGAAAGGCGGCGACCAGACGACAGCACGAGAACTCGCCAGACGCGACCTCGACGCGCTCCACATCCACCTGAACGCGCACGACGATCGCCTCGACGACGACGGCGTGGTGCGCGTCGCCGTGGTTGCGGCCGAGATCGACGACGGCCTCGACGCCTCCGACCGCGGCGAGCGCCTGCGCCTGCGCGAAGTCCTCGGACGCGCGCTGAACACGCCGCAGGAATGGCCGTTGTCGGCGTGCAATACGTTTACCCATGTGAGTCCGCCGCCCCCCGGAGCGAATCCATGCCCGTCGTCCTGATGCCCGCGACGCTGATACGTGCCGTGTCGATGTGCGTTGTCCTGGTCGTTGCCGCCGCCACCGGTCTCGCGATCGCCGCGGCCCCCACGCAGGACATGCCCGCGGTCGTCCACAAGCCATCGGTCGACGTGCACAGCGGTCCGGACTTCGCGACGCCGCGCGTGGCGACGCTCAACCGCAACGCGCCGGTACGCATTTCGGGACAGCAGGGCCTTTGGTTCCGCGTCAACCTGCCGGAAGGCAAGCCCGGCTACCTGCGCGTGACCGACGTGCGCATGGCCTATGCCGGCAAGGCGAGTTCGTCGGCTAATTCGATGGCGATCTTCAACGGCCGTGCTGCGGGCGGCAAGGTCACGGAAACCGCCAGCGTGCGCGGCATCGATGAAAGCGACCTCAAATCGGCGAGCTTCAACGGCGCTGAACTCGCGAAGATGGAATCGTACCGCGTCAGTCCGGAAGCGGCAGCCGCGAGCGCGCGCGCAAAGGGCTGGAGCAGCAGCAACGTCGCCTATGCCGCCGAGGCCAGGCCGGTTGCGAACGGCGGCAAGCCACAAGCCACCCAGAGCGAGAAGCGCAGTGGTCTTTCACTCGCCCGCGGCCTGCTGTCGCAGATCGGCATCGGCAGCGTCGGCAACTCGGCGATCGACGTGGCCGACAAGACCGTGCCGAAATCCGAACAGGAACTCGTCGCCGAGGAACTCGCGCTCGCACCGGAACTCGCCGGCCGCATCCTCGGCGCGGCACCGCTGGTTCGCGACGATGGCGCACAACGACGCGTCAATGAAATCGGACGCTGGATGGCTTCGCACAGCGCGCGACCGGAACTGCCTTGGACGTTCGGCATCGTCGACGACGGCGAGGTCAACGCCTTCGCCGCACCCGGCGGCTACGTGCTGATCACGCGCGGCCTGTACCAGCTGCTGTCGGACGACGCTGAGGTCGCGGCCGTGCTCGGCCACGAGATCAGCCATGTCGTGCAGCGCGATCACTACGAGGTCATCCGCAAGCAGGAAATCAGCTCGGCGGGCAAGGACATCGCTTTGAGCCACGTCAGCGTCGGCGGCGGCATCGCCGGCAGCATGGCCAAGGATTACGTCGCGCGCCATGGTGCGGCGGTGATGCTGACCAGCCTCGACCGCGGCGCGGAATACCGCTCCGACGAGGCGTCCGGCTTCTACCTGGCGCGCTCGGGCTTCAATCCGCTGGCGCTGTATGCGGTGCTGCAGAAGATGACGTCGCTGGGTACGCAGTCGGCGAGCCTCGCGCAGTTGTACAAGACGCATCCGCCGCTGGACGAGCGTCTCGAGCGCCTGGATCGAAACGGATACACGGGATTACAGCAGTACACCAGCCGATAGCGGTTGCCCCCTTTGCGAAAGGGGCAGGCGTGCGCGCAGCGCACGACGGGGGATTGCTCTTGATCTTCGATCCGCACTCGTCCCGCTCACCGCCAAAGGCAAATCCCCCGCCCGGCGCTACGCACCGTGCGCCCCCTTTTTCAAAGGGGGCAACAACAAGAGCAAGGCAACTCGCAGCGCGGCAGCATGCGCGCGGGGATCGTCAGAACAACCTCAGCGTGAATGGATAGCGATAGGTCTCGCCATTCCACGCCTTGACTGTCGCGATGATGCTGCACACCAGCCACACCACCGCGATCGCGGCCACTGCCAGCAACAGCAGCAGCCCCGCCGGCGCGGTGAGGATGATGCCCAGGCCGAGCGTCAGCACGGTGGCGCCTACCAGCACGATGCCGATGGCGACCGCCGCGCAGGCGTAGATGAACATGCTGAGATTGAAGTTGATCGCCTCGCGCGCGTGCTCCGCAACGAATGCGGAATCGTTGCGCTTGAGCAGGTAGATCGCGCCGGCGCCGAGGACGCCGGCGAGGCCCGCGATCCAGCTCGTCATCAATGCCAGCACCAAGGCCGACAGGTGCGCCAGCGCGGCCCACTGGCGATCGCTCGCATCCACGACCGCGCCCTGCTGCCCACGGTCATGGGTTGTGCCGTCGTAAACCCTGCTTTCCATCGACTTTCTCCGGCCGGAAACGCTCCGGCGCAAGACGATGATGGGGCTGCCAGCGGCGCACGCAACCCAACCGATGGCATGGGTGCCAGAAGTTTGGCAATCGCCCCGCCCCGCCGCGCCAACGGCGAAGCGAGTGCGCGCCGGTTTACTTCACCAGACGCAGGGTGAACGGGTAGCGGTAAGCCTTGCCTTCGTTCGCCTTGATCGCCGCGATGATCGTCAACACGAGCCAGGCGATACCGATCAGGATCCACAGCGGGATCGCCAGTACGAAACCAACGCCGAGCGTCAGCAAGCCGATGCAGAACAGCGCGAAGAATGCGATCGCCACGGTGATGTTGAAATTGAGTGCTTCCTTGGCCTGGTCGTCGACGAAGGGCATGGTGTCCTTCTTGACCAGCCAGATGACGAGCGGGCCGATGAAGCAGCCGATGCTGCCGGCCCAGCCCGAAGTCAGGATGCCGCCGATCAGTGCCGACAGGTGCGCGAACATCGCCCACTGCCTTTGTTCTGCGCTGATGCCATCGACGTCCACGGTCGGCGTGCTGCTGTCGTTTTCTTCGTTCATGCGATTCCCCGAAGGTGCTGCGTGAAGGATGGACGGGGGCGAGGCTTCCGCCGACCCGCGCCGGCAGCATACGTCAATCGCTGCCGGCGACCGTCATTCGCCCGACCAGCGCCGATCCCATGCGGATGTGCGAGCGCGGATCGACGTCCCTGCCCACCGCCTCGATCGCGCGGAACATCGCCTTGAGGTTGCCGGCGACGGTAATGCCGTCGACCGGATAGGCGATCTCGCCGTTCTCGATCCAGAAGCCACCGGCGCCGCGCGAATAATCGCCGGTGACCGCGTTGACGCCCTGCCCCATGAGTTCGGTGACCAGCAGGCCGCGTCCCATTCCGCGCACCATTGCATCGAGACCGTCGCTGTTGGCGGTGACCTCCAGGTTGTGCACGCCGCCGGCATTCGCGGTGGTCTGCAGGCCGAGCTTGCGCGCGGAATAGCTGCCGAGCACGTAGCGCTGCAAGACGCCATCGGCGACCAGCGCCGAGTCGCGCGTGGCGACGCCTTCGGCATCGAATGCGGCCGAGCGCAGGCCGCGCTGTAGCAGCGGCTTTTCCTCGATCGAAAACCAGTCGGGGAACAGCTGCGTGCCGGCGCTGTCGAGCAGGAAGCTAGCGCGACGATACAGCGCGCCGCCCGACACGGCACCGAGCAGGTGCCCGACCAGCGAGCGCGCGACATCCGCTGCGAACAGAACCGGGTACTCGCCCGTCGCCACCTGCCGCGGCGCCAGGCGCGACACCGCGCGCTGCGCTGCATGGCGGCCGATCGAGGCTGGCGATTCCAGGTCGCCCTCGGCCAGGCCGATGCTGTACCAGCCGTCGCGCTGCATGTCTTCGCCTTTGCCGGCGATCAGCGCGCAACCGATGCTGTGCTGGGTGCCGCGCTCGCGGCCGATGAAACCGTGCGAATTGGCATAGACGCTGACGCTTGCACTGCTGCCGACCGAGGCGCCATCGGAATTGCTGACGCGCGCGTCGGACTCGCGCCCCGCCGTTTCGCAGGCCAGCGCCAGGTCGAGCGCACGATCGGCATCGAGCGCCCAGGGATGCCAGCTGTCGAACTCGCGAAAAACTCCTTGAAGGCCCGC
>JACMKK010000232.1 GCA_014380115.1 Luteimonas sp.
GGAGCCTGCGCCTGGAGTCGTCGCGGCGACGCGACATTGAACTATCTGCCGGCGCGACCGAGTGCGCCTGATCGCACATCCATACTGCATTACGAAGGAGCAAAGCTCATGGACTACCGTTTTCTTGGCGCTTCCGGCTTCAAGGTTCCCGCACTGGGGTTCGGCGCCGGCACCTTCGGCGGCAAGGGCCCACTGTTCAGCGCCTGGGGCAATACCGACATCGACGAGGCGCGGCGCCTGGTCGACATCTGCCTCGATGCCGGCGTCAACCTGTTCGATACCGCTGATGTGTATTCCGACGGCGCGTCGGAATCGATCCTGGGCGCCGCGATCAAGGGCCGACGCGACGACGTGATCCTCTCCACCAAGATCACGCTGCGTGCGGGCGATGGACCGAATGACGTCGGCGCCTCGCGACACCACCTGATCCAGGCCACCGACCGCGCGCTGAAGCGGCTCGGGACCGACTACATCGACCTGCTGCAGCTACATCACTTCGATGCGATGACGCCTGTGGACAGCGTGATGTCGACGCTCGACGATCTCGTCCGCGCGGGCAAGGTACGTTTCCTCGGCGCGTCCAATTTTTCCGGTTGGCAATTGATGAAATCGCTGGCCGCCGCCGACCGACATGGTCGCTCCCGCTTCGTCGCCAACCAGACGTATTACTCGTTGATCGGCCGCGACTACGAATGGGAGCTGATGCCGCTTGGGATCGACCAGGGCGTCGGCGCGGTCGTCTGGAGCCCGCTCGGCTGGGGACGCCTGACCGGCAAGATCCGTCGCGGACAACCGCTGCCCGAAACCAGCCGCCTGCACGACACGGCCAATTTTGCGCCGCCGACCGATGAAGAGCGCCTGTATCGCGTCGTCGACGTGCTCGATGAGATCAGCGCCGAGACCGGCAAAACGATTCCGCAGATCGCGCTGAACTGGCTGTTGCAACGCCCCACCGTTTCCGCTGTGCTCATCGGTGCGCGCAACGAAGAACAGCTCAGGCAGAACCTCGGCGCTGTGGGCTGGAATCTCACCGGGGAACAAGTCGCCAAGCTCGACGCAGCCAGTGACGTGACACCGCCTTACCCTTACTACCCGTACTGGAACGGACAATTCGCCGAACGCAGCCCTGCTCCGGTCTGAACATCCACTTCGTCTTCCGTCCTGCTCGAGATAACCCCATGAAAGCGGTCGCGCTCACTCGCTACCTTCCTATCGACGATCCGCAATCGCTGCTCGATGTCGAACTGCCGCAGCCGTCACCACCGACCGGGCATGACCTGCTGGTGCGCGTCGAGGCGGTCTCGGTCAATCCGGTCGACAGCAAGGTGCGCTCGCCGAAACCGCAAGTCGAAGCGCAACCGAAGGTGTTGGGTTACGACGCTGCCGGCGTCATCGAAGCCATCGGCGACGAGGTCACGCTGTTCAAGCCTGGCGACACGGTCTATTACGCCGGTGACATCACGCGCTCAGGCAGTAACGCGCAGTACCAGCTGGTCGACGAACGCATCGTCGGCCACAAGCCGGCGACGCTGGATTTCGCGCAGGCGGCGGCGCTCCCGCTAACCGCGATCACGGCGTGGGAGCTGCTGTTCCATCGCATGGGCTACGACCCCGAGCATGGTGGCGACGGCAAGTCTGTGCTGATTCTCGCGGGCGCTGGCGGCGTCGGTTCGATCGCGATCCAGCTGGCGCGCCGCGCGGGCTTCACCGTCATCGCCACCGCCTCGCGTCCAGAGACCATCGACTGGTGCCGCTCGTTAGGCGCGCATCACGTGGTCGATCATCGCCAACCGCTGTCACCGCAATTGCACGCGCTCGGTTTCGACGCCGTCGACGCGGTGCTGCACTTCGTCGACACTGACCGTTACTGGAACGAGATTGCCGAACTGATCGCACCGCAGGGCCGCATCGGCCTGATCGTCGGCCCCAGGAAACCGGTGAACATCGATGAGCCGTTCAAGGCCAAGGCGATCAGCATCCACTGGGAAATGATGTTCACGCGGCCGCGTTTCAAAACTCCGGATCAGGTCGAACAACACCACTTGCTCGATCGAGTCGCCGTGCTCATCGATGCCGGCGAGTTGCGCGGCACCCACACCGAGACGCTGGGCCGCATCGACGCCGCGAATCTGCGCGAAGCGCATCGCCGGCTAGAGTCGGGCACGACGATCGGCAAGCTGACGCTGGCCGGCTGGTGACTGACGCCCCGCTCCCTCTCGGACGGAAATCCTCATGAGCGGATCCGCATGGTTGTTGTTCTGCGGGCTGTCGCTGGTCACCGCGTTCAGTCCGGGTCCTGCGGTGCTGCTCGCGGTCTCCAATTCGGCGGCGCTGGGTGCACGCCGGGCCCTGCTTAGCTCGGCCGGCAACGCGCTTGGCGTTTTCATCGTGTCGGCGATCGCGATGCTGGGACTGGGCGCTCTGTTGAAGACCTCGGCCTTGCTGTTCGGCGCGCTCAAGGTCGTCGGCGCGGCGTATCTGCTTTATCTGGGCATCCGCCAATGGCGCAGCCGCGCCAACGTATTCGACCAAGCGGCCGGGAGCGCCTCGGCCACGCAGGCGCAGCCGCCCACGCGGCTGTTTCTGCAGGGGCTGCTGGTCGCGACGACGAATCCCAAGAGCATCCTGTTCTTCACCGCGCTACTTCCGCAGTTCATGACGAATGAGGCGCCGGCGCTGACGCAGTTCCTAACGCTCACGCTGACCTTCGCGGCCTGCACAGTCGTCTCGCACCTGTGTTACGTGGCCATGGCGCGCGGCATGCGCGGTTGGTTCGCGAGCGGACCACGCGTCCGACTGTTCAACCGACTTTGTGGCGCGATCTTCGCCGCGCTCGGCGTCGGCCTGCTGCGCCTGCGTCACGCGGCCATCTAGCCAGCGCCGCTGCGGCTGTCACGGCCGACTTGCCGCGCGCCCGCTTTCCCGGCATCGTGCCCGTTCCGTACGCCAGCGTATTTTTGCATGACGGCCACCAGCCAAGACCACACGAAGCCCGAACGGCATCCGCAGTATCCATCGCTGTTCGCGCCGCTGGACCTGGGCTTCACCACGTTGCGCAATCGCGTGCTGATGGGCTCGATGCACACCGGCCTGGAGGATCGCGCACGCGATTTCCCGAAACTCGCGGCCTATTTCGCCGAGCGCGCCGCAGGCGGCGTGGGGCTGATCGTCACCGGAGGTTTCTCGCCGAACCTGGTGGGCTGGTTGAAACCGTTCGCGAGCAAACTCAGCTGGCCATGGGAGGTTCGCAAGCATCGCCTCGTTACCGATGCGGTGCACGCGCACGGCGCAAAGATCTGCCTGCAGTTGCTGCATGCCGGACGCTACGCTTACCACCCGCTCTCGGTCGCACCCTCGAAGCTGAAGTCTCCGATCAATCCGTTCACGCCGCGCGCGTTGTCGGGGCGAGGCGTCGACCGCCACATCGATGCCTATGCCAACGCAGCGCGGCTGGCGCGCGACGGCGGCTACGACGGCGTCGAGGTCATGGGATCGGAAGGTTATCTGATCAACGAATTCCTCAGCGCGCGCACCAACCGGCGCAACGACGCCTGGGGCGGCAGTGTCGAGAGACGGATGCGGTTCGCGACCGAGATCGTCCGCCGCGTGCGCGAAGCTTGCGGACCGGACTTCATCGTCATCTACCGCCTGTCGATGCTGGAGCTCGTGCCCGACGGTTCCGACTGGGGCGAAATCGTGACACAGGCGAAGGCGATCGAAGCCGCCGGCGCGACGATCATCAATACCGGTATCGGTTGGCACGAGGCGCGCATCCCGACGATCGCGACCTCGGTGCCGCGCGCGGCCTTCGCCGGCGTGACGGCGAAGCTACGCCCACACGTCGCACTGCCGCTGGTGGCGACCAATCGCATCAACATGCCGGATGTCGCCGAACGGATCCTCGCCGATGGCGGCGCGGATCTCGTTTCGATGGCGCGTCCGCTGCTGGCCGACCCGGAATGGGTGAACAAGGCGCACACCGGCAAGGCACATGCAATCAATACCTGCATCGCCTGCAACCAGGCCTGCCTCGACCACGTGTTCGAGAACAAGGCCGCGAGCTGCCTGGTCAACCCGCGCGCCTGCGCCGAGACCGAACTCAATTACGAAGCGACGCCATCGCCCAGGCGCATCGCGGTCGTCGGTGCCGGTCCGGCCGGCCTGGCCTGCGCGACGGTCGCGGCAGGTCGCGGCCATCACGTGACCCTGTTCGATGCGGCCGACGAGATCGGTGGCCAGTTCAACCTCGCCAAACGCATTCCCGGCAAGGAAGAGTTCCACGAGACGCTGCGCTACTTCGAGCATCGCATCCGCGAAACAGGCGTCGCGGTGCGACTGTCCACGCGCGTCGACGCGGCGACATTGCAGGGATTCGACATCGTCGTATTGGCGACTGGCGTCACCCCGCGCCCAGTCGATTTCGCCGGTGCCGACCATGCCAAGGTCGTGAGCTATCTCGACGTGCTCACAGGCAGGGTGATTCCTGGAAAGCAGGTGGCGATCGTCGGCGCCGGCGGCATCGGCTTCGATGTCGCCGAATACTTGGTGCACCACGGCGTCTCGCCGACGCTGGAGCCGGCGCGCTGGATGTCGGAATGGGGCATCGACCGCGACTTCGAATCGCCCGGCGGACTTGCCAGGGCCGAGCCGGAGCTGCCAGCACGCCGGGTCTGGCTGCTGCAGCGCAGTGCCGGCAGGCCCGGCGCGCGCCTGGGCAAGACCACGGGCTGGATCCATCGGGCCGCGCTCAAGGCCAAGCAGGTGAAGATGCTGGGCGGGGTGGAATATCTCGGCGTCACCGACGCCGGCCTGGCGATCCGCATCGACGACGCTGAGCAGGTGCTGCCGGTCGACCATGTCGTGATCTGCGCCGGACAGGAATCGCAACGCGAGTTGCTGCCGGCCCTGCTGGCGCAGGCCATCCCGGTCCATGTGATCGGCGGTGCCGATGTCGCGGTCGAACTCGACGCCAAGCGCGCCATTGCCCAGGCGAGCCGGCTTGCCGCGGCCCTCTGAGCCGCGCCACGGCTGGCTTTGGCGGCCCGTCAGAATAAAAACTCCAATCTAATCAATCATTTCCGAATTCCCGTTCAGCCCGAGTTGGGACTCGTACGGCTACCGTGCGGCAACTTTTCCCACCAGCCAATTCGGTGGGACCGGCCCCGTCCGCAATCCCGCGGCTTCGGTGCCCGGGCGAAAGCGCCATAGAGTCGCCGCCCTCCCCAATACGCCATGCCGGTTCACCACACGGTCCGTTCGCTACGGGCCGCGAGTGCGAGCGGGCATTACGGAGCAAGGAGTTCCCGATGAAACTCGCATGGATCCTATGGCTGGCCTCGGTACTGCCGCCGCAAGCCGCCGATTCGCTGTGCCTGAGCACGACGCTCTACCTGGAAGCCCGCGACCAGTCCGTGCGTGGACAGCAGGCCGTCGCCGAGGTCGCGCTGCGGCGCGAGGACAGCGGCCTGTGGGGCGACTCTATGTGCGAGGTCGTCACGGCCCGCAAGCAGTTCGCGCCGACCCTGGTCTCGCCCGGTACGCGCCTGAGCAATACCGAAGCCTGGTCGCAAGCCGTGACGATCGCCATCGAATCCCAGCGCAATTGGCAGCTCCCGCCCGGCGAGCGCAAGGAGATCGTGCCCGGGGCCAGCCACTTCATGGCGCACGCGATCGCCAGCCCGAGCTGGCGCAACGCCTACCAGGTGGCGACGATCGGCGACCACACCTTCCTCAAGGTGCAGTCGCTCAAGCCGCATAAGGCCAAGGCACGTTCGTAAGGATTTGGTTGCGCTGCACGGATTGAGCCTGGCGGCATCGCGCGCGCATGATCGCGGCTCCCCATGCGGAGCCGCACCATGAAGCTCTACTACACGCCCGGCGCCTGCTCGCTCGCCGATCACATCGTGCTCGAATGGATCGGCAAGCCGTACCGCACGCAGCGCGTGAGCCGCGAACAGCGCAAGGCGCCCGAGTACCTCAAGATCAATCCGGCTGGCGCTGTGCCCGCGCTCGAGCATGACGGCTGGGTGCTTACGCAGAATGCGGCGATCCTCGACTTCCTCGCCGATGCGTTTCCGGAAACCGGACTCGGCGGCGACGGTACGCCGAAGAGCCGTGCGGAAGTGAACGAATGGCTGTCCTTCGTCAACTCCGATGTCCATCCGGCGTTCAAGCCGCTGTTCGGGGCCACCGCCTATCTCGGCGACGAAGCGGTCATCGACAAGACCAAGGCTGACGCGCGCACGAAGCTGCGCGGATTTTTCGAACGCATCGATGCGCAACTGGCCGGTAAGGACTGGCTGACCGGCAGCCGCTCGATCGCCGATCCATACTTGTTCGTAGTCGCACGCTGGGCGAAGTCCAATGGCGTCGACCTGTCGGGTCTCGACAGCATCGAGCGCTTTGTCCGGAACATGGAACAGGACGCCGGCGTGCGGAAGGCGCTGGAAGACGAAAACCGAGGTTGATCGCTGTCGCTACGCCGAAACGATTAAAAAAAGGCCGCGTTTAGCGGCCTTTTTCCTGCTGGATCTCAGCGCTTCTCGATCGGCACGTACTCCCGATCTTCCGGACCGACGTAATTTGCACTCGGCCGGATGATCTTGCCGTCCTCGCGCTGCTCGATCACATGCGCGCTCCAGCCCGAGGTGCGTGCGATCACGAACAGCGGCGTGAACATCGGCGTCGGAATGCCCATCATGTGGTAGGCCGAGGCGCTGTACCAGTCGAGGTTCGGGAACATCTTCTTGGTGTCCATCATCAGCGTCTCGATGCGCTCGCTGACGTCGAACAGCGTGTCGTTGCCGCCTTCGCGCGTGAGCTTGCGCGACAGCTCCTTGATGATGGGGTTGCGCGGGTCGCCGATCGTATACACCGGATGGCCGAAGCCGATCACGATCTCCTTGCGCTCGACGCGCGCGCGGATGTCGGCCTCAGCTTCGTCCGCCGTCGCGTAGCGCGAAATGATGTCCATCGCCACCTCGTTGGCGCCGCCGTGCTTCGGTCCGCGCAGCGCACCGATCGCGCCGGTGATGCACGAATGCAGGTCGGAGCCGGTGCCTGCGATCACGCGCGCAGCGAACGTCGAGGCATTGAACTCGTGTTCGGCATACAGGATCAGCGACTTGTCGAGCGCATCGGCGTGCAGCGCGCCCGGCTCCTCGCCGTGCAGCAGGTGCAGGAAGTGCGCGGCGATCGAATCGTCGTCGGTTTCCACGTCGATGCGGCGACCGTTGCGGGTGAAATGCCACCAATACAGCAGCATCGAGCCGAAGCTCGCCATGAGTTTGTCGGCGATGTCGCGCGCTTCCGCGGCCGGATGGCCGTCTCGTTCGGGCAATACCGTTCCCAGCACCGAACAGCCCGTGCGCATCACGTCCATCGGATGCGCATTGGCGGGCACCAGTTCCAGCGCGTCCTGCACGATCGCCGGCAGGCCACGCAGGCGCTTCAGCTTGGCCTTGTAGGCCTTGAGCTGCGAGGCCGTCGGCAACACGCCGTGGACCAGCAAGTGCGCGACTTCCTCGAAGGTCGAGCGCGTCGCCAGATCGTGGATGTCGTAGCCGCGGTAATGCAGGTCGTTGCCGCTGCGCCCGACCGTGCACAGCGCGGTGTTGCCGGCGGCGGTGCCGGACAGCGCGACTGACTTCTTCGGCTTCGGCAGCGTGGAGACGTTCTCACTCATCGGGGTACTCCTGGTCCTGTCGATGGCCGGCCCGGCCATCTGATTTTAAGGGGTGGTTGCCGCCTTGTCCGGTTGTCCTGGCCGGGCGCGTTGACCCCAAAGAAGCAGGTCATCAGGGCTTCATCGCTCGTGGATGCCGGAGGGCCTGCAAAAGGACGCGCCGGCGGAGAACAGGACAGGGGGCTCGCACCGCGGGAGCCTGTTCGGCTCCGTCGGCCGACTATTTCGAACCACCCTCGCCTTCGCCACGGGCGAACAGCGCGTCGAGCTTGTCTTCGTAGCTGTGGTAGTCGAGGAAATCGTAGAGCTGATCACGCGTCTGCATGATCGGCACCACAGACTTCTGCGTGCCTTCGCGACGCAGGGTCTCGTAGAACGTCTGCGCGGCCTTGTTCATGGCGCGATACGCGCCGCAGCAATACAGCGCGATGTCGACGCCGGCGGACCTCAGTTCGTCGGTCGTGAACAGCGGCGTCTGCCCGAACTCGGTGATATTGGCCAGGATCGGCACTTTCACCGCGTCCTTGAAGCGCCGGTACTGCTCGAGCGTATAGATCGCCTCGGGGAAGATCATGTCGGCGCCGGCCTCGACGCAGGCGACCGCACGCTCGATCGCCGGCTCCAGCCCCTCGACTGCAATCGCGTCGGTGCGCGCCATGATCACGAAGCTGTCGTCGTTGCGCGCATCGACCGCCGACTTGATGCGGTCGACCATTTCGCCCTTGGCGACGATCGCTTTACCGGGTCGATGGCCGCAGCGTTTCTCGGCGACCTGGTCTTCGATATGCATCGCCGCGGCGCCCGCCTTGCTCACCGAACGCACCGTGCGCGCGATGTTGAACGCACCGCCCCAGCCAGTGTCGACGTCGACCAGCAGCGGCAGGTCGCAGGCGTCGGTGACGCGGCGGATGTCGGTCAGCACATCTTCCATCGTGCTGATGCCCAGGTCGGGCATGCCGAGCGAGTTCGCCGCGACGCCGCCGCCCGACAGATAAATCGCCTTGAAGCCGCTGCGCCTGGCCATCAGCGCCGCATAGGCGGTGATCGTGCCGACGACCTGCAGCGGGCTTTCCGCGTCGACGGCGGCGCGGAAACGGTGGCCTGCAGTTTCGATGGATTTCATGCGCTGTCGTGTCCTCGCGTGCGATGAAGCCGGCCGGTCAGCCGCTCTTCCGGTCTTGTTTCAACATGTCTTCACAAGCAGTCAGCAGCGCATACCTCGGCTTTCTGGCGAAGTCGCTCACGGTCCAGGTCGCGTTGTCGCGAAGCATGTTGTCCCGATCCATGCCCGACCGTCTCGCCTCGTCGCGCAAGGCCGTCCTACCGCGCGCGATCGAATCGCGGTTGCGCGACGTCCAATCCTGCGACACCTTTTCGTACACTGCGGCCAGTCCCGGATCCTTGTCCTCGCACACCGCGTAGAAACCGGGCTTGGTCAGCGACGTCTCATACAACGCAATGTCCGAGGACGTGGCACCTTCGGCAGCGGCAATCGTCTGCGCGCTCGCATCGGACCCGCCCGCTGCCGCCGCGGACTGCAAGACGAGCATGGTCAGCACGAGTCCAACATCGAACATTCTCGACGCTCCGGGAACGAGGTTCAGCCCAGCAGGTGCGCCACGCCGGCGCGCTCTTCTTCGAGCTCGGCCAAGGTCTTGTCCATGCGCTCGCGGCTGAAGGCATCGATCTCGAGGTCCTGGATGCGCGTGTACTCGCCATTCGCGGTGGTCACCGGCACGCCGTAGATCACGCCTTCTGGGATGCCGTAGCTGCCGTCGGACGGAACGCCCATCGTCACCCACTTGCCGTCGCTGCCGAGGATCCAGTCGCGGACGTGGTCGATCGCCGCATTCGCCGCCGAAGCGGCCGACGACAGGCCGCGAGCCTCGATGATCGCCGCGCCGCGCTTGCCGACCGTGGGAATGAAGGTGTCCGCGTTCCAGGCCTGATCTTCGATCAGACCCTTGATTGCAAAGCCGCCGGCGATGGCGAAGCGGTAGTCTGGATACATCGTCGGACTGTGGTTGCCCCACACGATCAGCTTGTCGATCTCGCCGACCGGCTTGCCGGTCTTGGCCGCCAACTGCGACAGCGCGCGGTTGTGATCGAGCCGCAGCATCGCGGTGAAGTTCTTGGTCGGCAGATCCGGCGCCGACTTCATCGCGATATAAGCGTTGGTGTTGGCTGGATTGCCGACGACCAAAACCTTGACGTTGCGGCTGGCGACCGCGTTAAGCGCCTTACCCTGCTCGGTGAAGATCTTGGCGTTCTCCAGTAGCAGGTCCTTGCGCTCCATGCCTGGGCCGCGCGGACGCGCGCCGACGAGCAGGGCGATGTCGGCGTCCTTGAACGCGACCTCCGGATCGTCGGTGCCGACCATGCCGGCGAGCAGCGGGAACGCGCAGTCCTCCAGCTCCATCATCACGCCCTTCAACGCGGCCTGCGCTTTTTCGAGCGGCAGTTCCAGCATCTGCAGGATCACGGGCTGATCCTTGCCGAGCATCTCGCCCGAAGCGATGCGAAACAGCAATGCGTAACCGATCTGGCCGGCGGCGCCGGTGATGGCAACACGGACGGGTTGTTTCATGGCGAACATCCTCGATGCATCGTGGGGTGGGGTTTGGCCCACCAAGTGTGGGAGTGGTGGGCTGAGCCCACTCCAGTTATTTCAGCTCGGCGAAGAACTCGACGATGCGCTGCAGGCCGGGCGCGAGCTGCGGCGTCGGGCAGGTGTAGCTGATGCGGATCGCGCGCGGCTCGCCGAAGGCGGAACCGGGCACGCAGGCGACGCCCTTCGCTTCGAGCAGTGCGGCGCAGAACTCGACGTCGTTGCCGATCCGCACGCCGTTATGCGACTTGCCGAACGCGACGCTGACATCCGGGAACACATAGAACGCGCCCTGCGGTTTCGGACAGACCAGTCCCGGCACTTGCGACAGCGCCGCCATGACCTGGTCGCGCTTGGCCTGGAACTCGGCGCACTTCGCCACCGGAATGTCCTGCGGCCCCGACAACGCGGCGACGGCCGCGGCGGTCACCACTTCGGGCAGGTTGGTGATGTGGTTGGAATTCATCGTCGTCACGGCTTTCGCCACGACTTCCGGCCCGGCCATGAAGCCGACGCGCCAGCCCGGCATGCCATAGGTCTTCGACAGCGAATCGATGAAGATCACCCGGTCGCGCAGCTCGGGGCGCGCGTGCACGAAATTGTGGTAACCGAGGCCGTCGAAGACCATGCGGTTGTAGATGTCGTCGGTGATGACCCAGGTCTCGGGATACTTCGCGATGACGTCCGCGAGCGCGGAAATCTCGTCGCGCGAATAGACCATCCCGGTCGGGTTGCATGGATTGTTGAACAGGAACACGCGCGGCTTCTTCGCCAGCGCAGCGTCGAGCTGAGCCGGGGTGAGCTTGTAATCCTGTGCCGCCGGACAAGGCAGCAGCTGGATGTCGGCATCGAGGATCTCGGCGATGTCGAGATAGCTGGTCCAGTACGGCGTCGCGAACGCGAAGCCGTCGCCCTCGTCGAGCAGGGCCTCGCAGATGTTGTAGATGACGTGCTTGGCGCCGATGCCGGTCGCCACGTTGGCGCGCGCATAGCCGTCCAGGCCGACCTCGCGGATATGGGCGAGGAAGGCATCGAGCAAGGCATCCGAACCGCGATTGCTGCCGTACTGCCCGGAATCCTTCGCCAGTGCGTCGCGCGCGGCGGCGTAGACGTGGTCGCCGGGCAGGAAATTGGGCACGCCGATCGAGAAGCTGATGATGTCGCGGCCATCAGCTTTGAGCTGCTTGGCCTTTTCGGCGATGAGCATGATCGCGCTGGGTTTGGCGCGACCGATGCGCCGGGCGAGCTGGAGCATCGCGATTCCTCGATGATGAGTCGACGTGGATGCCTGCCGGAGCAGGCCGGGAGAAGCAGCAAATTTTATCACAGGGCCTGCGTTCGGCAGGCCCGTGCGATGCGCGAGACAGCGTCTCGCGGGTGCAACGCAACTGTCTTGAAAGCGGACTCAGGCAGCCAGGATCTTGTTCCATTCGGCCACGCGATCGGCCTTGGCAGCTAATACCGCATCGGCGTCGCCTTCGATCTTGACCGACTTGATGGCGTCGCCCTGCTTGACCGCATCGACCACGTCCAGGCCGTCGATCACCTTGCCGAAGACGGTGTGCTTGCCGTCCAGCCAGGAGGTCGGGATATGGGTGATGAAGAACTGGCTGCCGTTGGTGTTGGGGCCGGCATTGGCCATGGACAGCACGCCGCGCTCGTGGGCGAGGCCGTTCTTGGTCTCGTCCTCGAACTTGTAGCCCGGGCCACCACGGCCGGAGCCTTCCGGGCAACCGCCCTGAATCATGAAATCGGGGATGACGCGGTGGAAGCTAAGTCCGTCGTAGAAGCCGCGTTTGGCCAGGTTGACGAAGTTCGCGACCGTCAGCGGAGCCTTATCGGGGGCGAGTTCGATGCGGATCGGGCCGCGGTCGGTGTCGAAGGTGGCGATCAGGGACATGGATTCATCCTCAGGGGCGGGGTTTGTAGCCGGAACCCGCTATAATACTCGGCTTCCTTCACAGCCCTTGCGTGCCCCGCCCTCAAAAGCATCCCGGCACGCCTTTCGCCATGTCCATTGAACGCCTCCGCAACATCGCCATCGTCGCCCACGTCGACCACGGCAAAACCACGCTCGTCGACCAGCTGCTCAAGCAGTCCGGCACGTTCAGCGAACGCACGGTCACGACCGAGCGGATGATGGACAGCAACGACCTCGAAAAGGAACGTGGCATCACGATCCTGTCGAAGAACACCGCGATCCGCTGGAAGTCGCCGGACGGTGAGGAATACCGAATCAACATCGTCGACACCCCCGGCCACGCCGACTTCGGCGGCGAAGTCGAGCGCGTGCTGTCGATGGTCGACTCGGTGCTGATCCTGGTCGACGCGATGGACGGTCCGATGCCGCAGACGCGCTTCGTCACGCAGAAGGCCTTCGCGATGGGCTTCAAGCCGATCGTCGTGGTCAACAAGGTCGACCGTCCCGGCGCGCGCCCCGGCTGGGTGCTGGACCAGACCTTCGACCTGTTCGACCGCCTCGGCGCTTCCGACGACCAGCTCGATTTCCACACCGTCTATGCGTCGGCCTTGCAGGGCTACGCCGGCCTCGAGCCGGACGTGCGCAGCGGCGACATGACCCCGCTGTTCCAGGCCATCGTCGA
>JACMKK010000233.1 GCA_014380115.1 Luteimonas sp.
GCGCGAAACGCCGCGCGAGATCGCGGCTGGCCTGCCCGCTGCCGCAACCCGCTTCCCAGGCGCGATCGCGGGCGGGCGCGATCGAAGCGATCCAGTCGAACAACGCCGACGGATATTCCGGACGCGCGCTGGCGTATGCGCAAGCCGCGGCGGAGAAATGGTCGGCGAACGCCTGATCCGGAGGTGCGTGGTTCACGGCTGCTTCGCTTCGGTTTGCAGCAGCAGGCGCACGTCGTTGCCGATGCGGCGCGTCTGGACGATGCGCATCGACAGGCGCTGCGCCATCGTGTCGATGCCCATGCCGTCGAACAGCGGACGCGCGCGTTCGCCGAGCAGCACCGGCGCGATATACAGCAGCAGTTCGTCGACCAGGCCGGCGGTCAGGAAGGCGCCGGCCAGCCTGGCACCGGCTTCGACCTGCACTTCGTTGACCTCGCGCTCGGCCAGCAGCTTCAGCACGGCCGCCAGATCCAGCGAACCCTCGCGCATCGGCACGGCCGCATGCTGCGCGCCGAATCCGTGGGGAGCCTTGGCATCGGGTGCGTGCAAGTACAGCGTCGGCGCATCGCCTTCGCGCACGCGGCCACGCGCGATCGTGGCCAGTCCCGGATCGAGTACCACGCGCAGCGGCGCGACGAACTCGATCGGGCCGCCCTCGCTGGAATCGGCCAGACGTACGGTCAGTCGCGGATCGTCGGCGAGCACCGTGCCGGATCCGGTCAGCAACGCCCCGGCGCGCGCGCGCCAGCGATGCACGTCCTCGCGCGCGGCATCGCCGCTGATCCATTTCGACTCGCCGCTCGCCATCGCGCTGCGACCGTCGAGGCTGGTCGCCAGCTTGATGCGCAACCACGGTCTGCCGCGTTCGATGCGCGACAGGAAGCCGCGGTTGAGGTGGCGCGCCTGTGCTTCCATCAGACCGTGTTCGACCGCGACGCCGGCAGCGCGCAGCTTCTCGAAACCGGCGCCGTCGACTTGCGGGAACGGATCGCGCATCGCAGCCACCACGCGTGCCACGCCGGCGGCGATCAGCGCGTCCGCACATGGCCCGGTGCGTCCGGTATGCGCACACGGCTCGAGCGTCACGTAAGCAGTCGCGCCTTGCGCGCGCGCACCGGCGGCCTGCAGGGCGAACACCTCTGCATGCGGTCCACCCTGGCGCTGGTGCCAGCCTTCGCCGACCACTTCATCGCCAAGCGCGAGGACGCAGCCGACCATCGGATTGGGCTTGGTGGTATAGGCCGCACGCTCGGCCAGGCGCAGGGCGCGGGCCATCATGGCGTGGTCGGTGGCTGTGAAATTCATGAGGTGGTCGGGATTCTCTTCACGTGATCAGGAACCGGGGGCTTCGTGCTTCGTGCTTCGTGCTTCGCGCTTCGTGCTTCGTGCTTCGTGCTTCGCCCCTTCCCCCGCTCGCGGGGGAAGGCCGGGATGGGGGCGCGCCGGCGCAGCAGTCCTTTGAGTTCATGGCGAAATGTCGAACGCCATACATCCCACCGATGCACTCGACAAGATGAGGGCGCATGGAGGCATTCGGCTCCGGCTCGCCCCCACCCTAACCCTCCCCCGCTTCGCGGGGGAGGGAATCGGTTCAACGCTTCTTCGTTTTCTCGACATGCCGGTCGAACGACACAACTTCGGCGCCAAGCAGCGGCAACTGACCTTCGCCGGGCAGGTCGCGTTCGAGGCGATCGAGCTCCTCGCGGAAATCGGCGAC
>JACMKK010000019.1 GCA_014380115.1 Luteimonas sp.
CCGCGGCCTGGCGCGGCGAGGCGCGCGTGGTGGTCGGCACGCGTTCGGCGGTGTTCACGCCGCTGCCGCAGGCCGGCTTGATCGTGGTCGACGAGGAACACGACGCCAGCTACAAGCAGCAGGACGGCATCCGCTATCACGCCCGCGATTTCGCGCTGGTCCGCGGCAAGGCGCTGGCCGTGCCGGTGCTGCTCGGCAGCGCGACACCTTCGCTCGAGTCACTGCACAACGCGCAGGCGGGACGCTATGCGCACCTGCGCCTGCGCCATCGCGCCGGCGAGGCGAAGCCGCCGCGCGTGCGCGTACTCGACGTGCGCAAGCGTCCGCTCGAGGCCGGCCTGTCGCCGGAGATGCTGGAGGCGATCACGCGCGCGCTGTCCGCAGGCGGACAAGTGCTGGTGTTCAAGAACCGCCGCGGCTACGCACCGGTACTGCTCTGCCACGACTGCGGCTGGAGCGCGCAGTGCAGGCGCTGCAGCACCTTGTCGCGGGGCGTGCCGATGACCGTGCACGGCGGCGGCCGGCGCCTGCAATGCCATCACTGCGGCGCCCGCCAGAGCGTGCCATCGGCCTGTCCGGATTGCGCAAGCCTCGCCCTGCAACCGCAGGGTGCGGGCACCGAGCGCATCGAGGACCTGCTCGCCGCGCGTTTCGCCGACGTGCCGGTGCTGCGCATCGATCGCGGCAGCACCCGGCGCAAGGACGCGCTGGAGCGATTGTTCGAATCGCTGGGTACGCGGCCGGGCATCCTGGTCGGCACGCAGATGCTCGCCAAGGGCCACGACCTGCCGAACCTGACGCTGGTCGCCGTGGTCGGCATCGACGAAGGCCTGTTCTCCACCGATTTCCGCGCCGGCGAGAAGATCGCGCAGCTGCTGATCCAGGTCGCCGGCCGCGCTGGCCGCGCCGACAAGGCCGGCGAGGTGCTGCTGCAGACGCATCATCCCGGGCATCCACTGCTGCAGTTGCTGCTCGACGGTGGCTATGCCGCGTTCGCCGAGGCGGAACTGGCGCAGCGCGAAGCGGCGGGCTTTCCGCCGTTCGCGCACCTGGCCTTGCTGCGCGCCGAAGCCAAGCACGCCGACGCGCCAATGGCGTTTCTGCATGCGGCGAAAAAAGCTTTTGCCCCCTTTGAAAAAGGGGGCCACGGGGGTTTTGCTTTTGCCGTTTCGAAGGATCGAAAGCAAATCCCCCTCGATCCCCCTTTTTCAAAGGGGGAGGCTTCTTCCATCGAGATCAGCGGCCCGTTTCCTGCCCCGATGCCGCGGCGCGCCGGCATGCATCGCGCGCAACTGTTGTTGTCGTCGCGCGAGCGCAGGCAGTTGCATGCCGCGCTCGATAGCGCAATGCCGGCGATCCACGAACTGCCGGAAGCGCGCAAGGTGCGTTGGTCGCTGGATGTCGATCCGATGGATCTGTACTGACGCGCTACCGGGATTCGTTGCGCCAAATCCACGCCGCCAGTACGTACAGCAGCAACGCGATCAGCAGCGTTGCCGTCAGCCCGGCTTCGATCGCGATCAGCAATGCGGCGATCGCCGCGATCACCGAAGCGCATCCGTTCAAGCCCCAGGCCCAGGGCACGAACGCCGGCGCCGTGCGTGCCAGCCGTGCGAGTCCCAACGGGAATGGTAATCCCATCGCGAACGCCAGCGGCGCGATCGTCATCAACCCAAGCGTCGCGCGCAGCGATGGCAGCCATTGCGCGGCGGCCTGCGAGGCCAGCGCGAAGGCCAGGAAGTGCCAGGCCATCGCCACTGCGATCAGCAACACTGCGCGCGTGATCAACGACGGAATCGACTGACCGCTTCGGCTCAGCCAGCGCTGTGCAGTGACGCTGCCGAGCCCGGCGAACAGCAGGAATCCCGCAAGGCCGACGCCGATCGCCAGCAAGGGCTGTCCGATCAGCAAGGTCAGCCGCGACAGGCAGGCGATCTCGACCAGCAGGAATGCCAACCCCAGGCAGACGAAATACGTGGCCGCGCGCCAACGCACGATGCCGATGCCGACGCCGGCACGCGTCCGCGGCATCGCCAGCAAAGGCAGCAGCACCAGCGCGATCGCCAGCGGAAACGCCTGTGCCAGCGCCGCCAGCAATAACAGGTAACCGGAGTCGAGCAGCACCGCGGCGCCCTGTGCGCGCAGTCGCCACAGTTCGGGCAGCGTCGCCCATTTGAAGAAGTTGCCGAAATAGGGCCGGTCGTCGGTGGCCGGCGCGATGTCGAACTTGTAGGCATCGAGGTAGTCGCGGCTGCGCGCCGACAGCAGTGCCTGCGCTCCCATGTACGTCTCGGCGCGCGCCAGCGCGTGGTAGCGGCCGGCTTCTTCAGCGCGCACGCCCGGGTAGTAGACGGGGTCGAAACCGGCCTCGTCCGCGAACGCGCGGATCCGCGCGAGTGCGGACGCATCGAACCTGCCGCGCTTGAGCAGCAGCGTACTGGCATCCCAATTGCGGATCGCAACGAGCCGCTGGTCGACGTCCTGTTCGCCCGCGCTGCGCAACGCGGCTACCGCGGTCGCGAACAGCTTCAGCGCATCGCGCGGCGGCTGCTTCTCCCATCGCGTGATCGCAAGCAAGCCGCCCGGCGCAAGCCGCGAGCGGTAGTCGCCGAGCGCCTCGACGGTACTGGCGTAGTCCTCGGCGATGGCCTGCACGCCGGCGCCGCCGCCGGCGAACGAGCCGCCCTGTGCGAGCACGATCAGGTCGTAGCGCGCGC
>JACMKK010000234.1 GCA_014380115.1 Luteimonas sp.
CGACTTTCACGTACGGATTGCGCGATGCCTAACCTGCGACCCCTCGCCCTGGCCATGAGCTTGTCCCTGATCGTCGCGCTCGCGGCCCCGGACGCCGACGCGGCCAAGAAGAAACGCGCAACGAAGAAGAAGGCAGCGCCGCCCGCGATCACCGCCTGCACCGATTTCTATACCTTCACCAACAAATCCTGGCTCGACGCCAACGTGGTGCTCGCAGGCACGGGCATGGTGTCGGCGATGGGGCAACTGCAGGAACGCGCGCTGCAGCAACAGCGCGAACTGCTCGACTCCGCCATGCGCGCGCCGCAGGGCAACGTGCAGAAGCTGCTCGGCGACTTCTGGGCCAGCGGACTCGACGAGGCCGCGGTCGAACTCGACGGCGCCAACCCGATCGCGCCGCTGCTCTCGCGCATCAACGGCATCAAGCGCGCCAAGGACATCCCGGCCTCGATCGCCGCGCTGCACCAGGTCGGCATCGCGGTCGCCTTCAACTTCAGCGCCGACGTCGACCTCAACGACCTCAGCCGCCATATCGGCTATTTCGGACAGGGCGGCCTCGGCCTGCCCGATCCGGCGTACTACACGCGCACCGACGCGGACACGCGCGCGCTGCTCGGTCGCTACAACAACTACGTGCAGAAGATCCTGACGCTGACCGGCACGCCGCCTGAGAAACTCGCGGCCGAAGCGCAACAGGTCATCGACCTGGAAACGCGCATCGCGCAGTCGTCCAAGCCGATCACGTTGCTGCGCACCCCGCGCATGAATTACGCGATGGTGCCGACGGCCGGTCTCGGCAAGCAGTACAAGCGCCTGCAACTGGACGACTTCCTCAAGGCCCAGGGCGTGACAGACGACAGCGTGTCGCTGGCCAATCCCGAATTGTTCGCGCAACTCGACGCACTGGTCGGCAGCCTCAAGCCCGAGCAGTGGAAGACCTATCTGCGCTTCCAGGTCGGCAGCGCGATGGCGCCCTACCTGTCGAAGAGCTTCCGCGACACCGATTTCGAATTCCGCGGTCGCGTGCTGCGCGGCGAGACCACCCCGGCGCCGCGCCCGCAGCAGGTCCTCGACGCGATCAACGATGCGGCGGGCCCGATGCTGGGCCGCGAATACGTCGGCCGCCACCTGCCGGCCGCGACGCGTTCGCGCGCCGAAGCGATCGCCGAGCAGGTGCGCGATGCGCTTGGCCGCGGCATCGACCGCAACACCTGGATGAGCGAGCCGACCAAGGCGCAGGCCAAGGCCAAGCTGGCGAAGCTGAAGATCGAAATCGGCGCGCCGAAGCGCGACCTCGACTACTCGGTGCAGCCGATGGGCCGCGGCAGCTTCGGCAGCAACATGCTGATCGCCTCGACCTGGCACCACCGCGAAGAGATGAAGCGCATCGGCCGCGGCAACGCCGACCGACGCTGGGACGTGCTGCCGCAGCAACCTGCGCTGGCGTACGACATCGCACAGAACCGCCTGATCGTCAGCGCCGCGATGCTGCAGGCGCCGGTGCTGGACATGTCGCAGGACGCCGCGGGCCACTACGGCACTTTCGGCGCGCTGGTCGGGCACGAACTCAGCCACGGCGTCGACAACAAGGGCCGCCTGGTCGACGCGTCCGGCACGGTGAAGACCTGGTGGACGCCCGCCGACGACGCGGCATGGGATACGCGCGCCGGAAAATTGGCCGCGCAGTACAGCGGCTATCCCTATCCGGGTTTGGCCACCGCCAGGGTCAACGGCGCGCTGACCAAGGACGAGGACATGGCCGATCTTGCCGGCGTCGAACTCGCCTGGGACGCACTGACGACCGCGCAGGCCGGCCTCGAAAAACCGGCCAAGGAAGCCTTCTACCAAAGCTGGGCACGGCTGTGGCAGCAACAGACCTCGCAGGATGTCGCCACGCGCAATGCCGCGATCGACGTGCATGCCCCGGGCCAGTGGCGCGCCAACGGCCCATTGGTGAACCAGCCGGCGTTTGCCGAAACCTATGCCTGCAAAGCGGACAACGCGATGCAGCGCAAGGCCGAAGATCAGGTTTCCGTCTGGCGTTGATCGACACGCCGAGCGGAGCAGGCGGGGCGGAGCTGGTTGCTCCGCTCCGATGCGTTATCTCACGATGCGCGGTCGCGGCGGACCGCTCTTGCCGAATGGCGGTTGTCCGCGCCAGTAGCGGATCAGCAGCCAGCCGAACAGCATGCCGCCGAGGTGCGCGAAATGGGCGACGCCGGGCTGCCATCCGCTGAAACCAAGCAGCAATTCGATCGCGCCATAGACGATCACCAGCGTGCGCGCCTTCATCGGGATCGGTGGGATCAGCAGCATCACGCGCTGGTTCGGGAACAGCATGCCGTAGGCGAGCAGCAGTCCGAACACGCCGCCCGACGCGCCTACGGTCGGGTACGCCTGCCCGCCCTGCGCCATCCACGACGCAACGAACAACTGGCAAAGTCCGGCGCCGACCACGCAAACCAGATAGAACGCGAGGAAGCGGCGGTTGCCCCAGGTGTATTCCAGCGGCGCGCCGAACATGGTCAGCGCCAGCATGTTGAACAGCACGTGGAAGATGTTGTCCGGATCGTGGATGAACCCATACGTCAGCAGCTGCCAGGGCAGGAAGTTCTGGCCCGGCGCGAACGCGTCGAAACCGCCCGCACTCAGCGGCCACAACATGAAGGGCGAGAACGTGTCGCTGCCGAGCAGCAGCTCGAGTATGAAGATCAAGCCATTGGCGAGCAGCAGCGCCTTGGTGATCGGGGGGAGATTGGTAAACATCCGCGGTCCTGTTCAGCCTCGGCGCATGATACCGGCATCGCTGCTCGAGGCTTGCGGCTCGATCACATCGCGCGACGGCAACAGCCTGGACTCAGGACGGACCCCAGATCGCTTCGTCCAACGTCTTGACCGCCGCCAGGCCGCGCACGCGGCCGTTCTCGACCACGACGCCCTCGGCGCGCAGGCGCTGGCATTGCTCGCGGTAACCGCGCGAGCCCTCCGGCATCGCGATGCGTCCGTCCGAGCGCAGCACGCGATGCCAGGGCAGGCGCGGATCGTCGTTCTGGCTGAGGATGCGCGCGACCAGGCGTGCGCGGCCCGGCAGGCCCGCGCGCTGCGCGACGTGGCCATAGCCGGCGACCTGTCCGCGCGGAATCGAGCGAATCGCGGCGAGGATCCGGTCGTTGGCAGACACATCGGCCATTGCGGCTTAGGATAACCGTCCAGCATCCCCCGTCGAACCGCAACGCCATGCACAACTTCGAGCAGATCCGCAGCCACCTCGCCGCCGGCGACTTCAAGGTCACGATGCAGGAGCCCTACGTGGTCTGCATCGAACTGTCGCTGGAGAACGGACGCCGCCACCAGGCGATCTTCCTGTCCGAACTGCAGGACGACGACGGTCGCAACTATGTGCGCGTCAGCACCGTGGTCGCACCGACCACCGGCATCGACTGCCGCCGCGTGCTGGCCTTCAACTGGGAAAGCCGCGTCGGCTACCTCGCCATCGGCGACCTCGACGGCGTGCCCTACCTGCAGTTCTGCGAGAACCGCCCCTACGAGGGCATGACGCCATCTGAACTCGATCGCCTGGTGCTGGAGATCGGTGGCATGGGCGACCAGCTGGAGCGCGCGCTATCGGCTGGTGGCGACCTCCTTTAGGAGCTCAGTGCTTAGCTCGCGCTACGCCCAGCCCAGCAACTCGAACAGGCGCAGCATGCCGTAGGCGATGCCGCCCGCTGCAGGGATCGTCAGGATCCAGGCCCAGACGATTCGCTCGATCACGACGAGCTTGAGCGCACGCGGATTCTTGGCGAAACCCACGCCCATGATCGCGGTCGAAATGCTGTGCGTGGTCGACACCGGCATGCCGAAATGCGCCGCGATGGTCAGCACGGTCGCCGAACTGGTCTCGGCCGCGAAACCATCGATCGGATGCAGCTTGACCATCTTGTGGCCGAGCGTCTTGATGATCTTCCAGCCGCCGAAGGCGGTACCAGCGGCCATCACTACGGCGCAACTCAGCACGATCCACATCGCGATGTCCTGCTCACCGGCCCCGGCCGGGTGCAGGAAGGCCAGCCATGCGGGCGCCTCGTCGAGCGCGCCGGTGGCTTCCGCTCCGAACAGCGTCAGCGCGATGATGCCCATCGTCTTCTGCGCATCGTTGTGGCCGTGCGCATAGCCCATGTAGGCCGCGGAGAACATCTGTGCCTTGCCGAAGAACGCATTGACCCAGCGCGGCCGCGCCAGTCGTGCCAACACGCCGCCGGCGCGCGCCATGCCGGCGATGATCGCCCACAGCACCACCATCACGCCGATCCCGAGCAGGAATCCTGCCAGCGGCGACGTGATCATCGGCAGCACCACCTTCCACAGCAGGCCCTTGTTCTTCGCCCAGTCGCCGACCGCCTCCGACCAGATCAGCGCGTCCCAGTCGTTGTGCGCGGCGGCCAGCGCCGCGCCGCACAGGCCGCCGATGAGCGCATGCGATGACGACGACGGCAGGCCCTTCCACCAGGTGATCAGGTTCCAGATGATGCCGCCGCCGAGCGCGCACAGGATGACCTGGGACGTGACCACCACCACGTCGGTATCGATCAGGCCCGAGGCGATCGTCTTCGCCACCGCGGTCCCGGTCAGCGCGCCGATCAGGTTCATCAGCGCCGCCAGCATCACCGCCTGGCCGGGGGACAATACCTTGGTCGCGACCACGGTCGCGATCGAGTTGGCAGTGTCGTGGAAGCCATTGATGAATTCGAACACGAACGCGGCGAACACCACCACCAGCACGAGGGTCAGCATCGTCGCCGCGCCTCAGCTGTTCTTGAGCACGATCTGGTAGGCGACGACGCCTGCCTCGCGGCAGCGGTCGATCGCCTTCTCCAGGATCTCGAAGAACTCCTTGAGCAGGAACATCTGCAGGTTGTCGAGCTGCCCGGAGTAGATGTCGCGGTACAGCTCGAGCATCAGCCGGTCGGCCTCGTTCTCCAGCGCGCGCAGCTTCTCGTTGAGCGCGGTCATGCGATCGATGTTCATCTTCTTCAGTTCGTGGACCATGTCCACGACCACGGCGGCGGCCTGCTCGAGCATCGCCGCGCGCGGCGCGAAATCGATGCCTTCCAGGTGCCGGACCGCCAGCGAATAACGGTCGGCAAACTTCTCGACCTGCTTCGGGATCTTGTACAACGCCGAGCCCAGCGCCTCGATGTCCTCGCGCTCGATCGGCGTGATGAAGCTTTCGACCAGGGCCCGGCTGATCTTGTCCGAGGCGTTGCGCTCGCGCTGGCGCGCCAGCTTGAAGGCATCCAGCGCGGGCAGCCGCTCGGTCGCCTTCATCATGTCGTGCAGGGCCTTGGTGCTGTCGTGCGCGGCCACCGCCGCGTCATCGAGCAGGGTGTAGAACTGCTGGCCGGAACCGAAGATCGTCTGCAGGGAGAACATCAGGCAAGCCTCGTGGGGCGAAGGTCGAGGTCGGAATTATGACGGTTTCATGTCACTCCGGGCGGCCCCGCGCATGCGTTCTGGCCATGGATGACGGATGGATGACGGTCCCGGGCGCGCCAGACGCTTTGCTATGATGCCGGCGCGCTTCCGCGCCCCCTATGCATTCCCAAGACGACCCGCCCCCACGATCTGGACGCCACGCCGACACCGGCCGTGCTGCCATGTCCGCCCCTTCCAGACCCACGACGGAGCGCCCGACGTGCTCGAGCTGCTGATCGTCGTCGCCCTGATCCTGCTCAACGCCTTCTTCGCGTTGTCGGAGATGGCGCTGATGACCTCGCGCAAGATCCGCCTGAAGCAGATGGGCGAACACAGCCGCGGCGCGCGCAAGGCGCTGGCGCTGGCCCAGCATCCGGACAACCTGCTGTCGACTGTGCAGGTCGGCATCACCGCGATCAGCATCATGACCGGCGTTCTCGGTGGCGATGCCATTGGCCTGATGATCGCCGATTGGCTCGATGGCGCGGTTCCAATGGCGCGCGAGTATGCGCGACCGATCGGAATCACGACGGCGGTAGTCCTGATCACCGCGGCATCGGTGATTTTTGGCGAACTGATCCCCAAGCGTCTGGCGCTGACCGATTCGGAAGGAATCGCCAGCGTCGTTGCCATTCCGGTCGACATGCTGGCGCGTGCGACGAAGCCTGTCGTGTTCGTGCTCGGTGCGATCAACCGCCTGGTCCTGCGCCTGCTCGGCATCAAGGACGATGCCCGCAACGCCATTACCGAAGAGGAAATCCGCCTGCTGGTCAGCGAAAGCCACGAACAGGGCGTGATCGACGACGACGAGCGCAACATGATGCATCGGGTGATGAAGCTCGGCGATCGCACCGCCGAAAGCCTGATGACGCCACGCACGCGCATCACCTGGCTCGACGCCGCCGCCAGCTTCGAGGAAAACCTCGCCGAAATGCGCGAGACGCCCTACTCCCGCTATCCGGTCTATCGCGGCAGCGACAGCGACGTGCTCGGCGTGCTGGAGGTCAAATCGCTGCTCGATCGCCTCGACCAGCGCGAGCCTGAGCTGTTCGCGTCGCTGCGGCCAGCGGTATTCGTCTCCGAATCCACGCATGCGCTGAAGCTGCTGGAGATTTTCCGGGAGGAGCAGCAGTCACTGGCGCTGGTCGTCGACGAATACGGCGACGTCACCGGCATGGTCACGCTCAACGACCTGATGGGCGCGGTGCTCGGCCGCATCCAATCCGGAGAGAACGCCGACTCGGGCGCGCTGGTGATCGAGCGCGACGACGGTTCGTTGCTGGTCGATGGCACCCTGCCGGTCGACGAACTGCGGCAGCTGCTCGGCACCGGCACCCTGCCGGAAGAAGGCGACCACGATTACCACACGGCGGCCGGCATGATGATCGCGCAGTTCGGCCGCATCCCGAACACCGCCGAACACATCGACTGGGCCGGCTGGCGCATCGAGGTGGTCGACCTCGATGGCCCGCGCATCGACAAGCTGCTGCTGCAACGTCTTGCACCCAGGAAGGTCGACCATGACGCCTGACCCCGGCGCGCCGCACGACGACGCGGAGGGTCACCGCAAACGGCGGCGCGAGGCCGGTACGCGCGCGTTGCTCGACAGCATGGCCGCGGGCGACCCCGACGAAACCCTGCGGCTGCGCGACATCCTCGCCGGCCTCGGCCGCAGCGCGTTCGGCATGCTGCTGTTCGTGTGCACGCTGCCGGCGTTCATCCCGATCCCGATCGGCGGCGCCATCAGCGGACCGCTGGTCGTGCTGATCGGCGCGCAGCTGCTGATCGGCCTGCGCAAGCCGTGGCTGCCGCGCTTCATCGCCGAGCGCGGCCCGCATCGCGGTGCGATGGCGCGCTTCGACCGTACGATCTCGCCTTGGCTCGGGCGCTTGGAGCACCTGATCAAGCCGCGTCTGACCACGATGATCGATCAACGCCTGGCGACCGCCGTCACCGGTCTGCTGCTGGTGCTGCTCGGACTGCTGCTGTCGTTGCCGATCCCGTTCACCAACTTCATCTTCGGCGGTTTGCTGCTCGCGTTCGCGCTCGCGCTGCTCGAGCGCGATGGCGTGCTGATGCTGTTGTCGTGGCTGGCGGGCGCGGTGGCGATCGCGATGTTCGGCGTGCTGTCGGGCAACCTGGCCGCGATGGCGGCGCGCTGGATCGACACCCTGATCTGATCGCACGGTTCTTCCGTCATTCTCGTGCAGGCGGGGCTCTCGACAGCCGCACGGCTGGTCATCCAGTGCCTTTGCATTGCGGATCGAACGTCGCTGGGTCCCCGCCTACGCGGGGATGACGATCTGACGGCTTACGGGCATTCCTGGTGGATCGCCGCGCCGGAACTCAAACCAGCAATCCGGCGAAATCGTGCGCGTTCATCGGATAGCCCAGCCAGTAACCCTGCGCCAGGTCGCAGCCGCGTTCGCGCAGGATGTTGAACTGCCCTTCCTTCTCCACACCCTCGGCGACGACGGTGATGCCCAGCGAGTGCGCCATCGCGATGATCGCAGTGGTCAGGGCGAGGTCGTCGGGATCGCGCATGATGTCGGCGACGAAGCTGCGGTCGATCTTGACGCCGTCCACCGGCACGCGCCGCAGGTGGCTGAGGCCCGAGAAGCCGGTGCCGAAATCGTCGAGCCAGACCTTGACGCCGCTCTCGCGTAGGCGCGCCAGCAGCGAACTGGCGTGCATCTCGTCGCCGATCACCGCGGTTTCGGTCAGTTCGATGTGCAACTGGTGCGCCGGCAGCCCGGTGTCCTCGAGCGCGCTGGCCACCTGCGCCGGCAGTTCGCCGCTGCGCAGCTGCCGCGGCGAGACGTTGACCGACATGAACAACGGGTCGGACGCCGGAAAGTCCTGCTTCCAGCGCACCGCGTCGACGCAGGCCGCGCGCAGGACCGCCGGTCCGATCGTCTCGATCAGTCCGCTCTGCTCGGCCACGTCGATGAACACCGACGGCGCGATCGGGCCGTGCTCGGGATGCTGCCAGCGCAGCAGCGCTTCGGCACCCATCAGCTTGCTGTCGGAAACGCGGTACACAGGCTGGTACGCCAGGCTCAATTCGCCGCGTTCCCAGGCGCCGCGCAGGTCCTGTTCCATGCGCACGCGGCGTTCGACCGCCTGGTCCATCGCGCGGCTGTAGAAGCGATAGCAGTTCTTGCCGGCGACCTTCGCCTGGTACATCGCGATGTCGCCGTTCTTCATCAGCATCGTCGCGCCCGAGGCATCTTCGGGAAACAGGGTGATGCCGATCGACGTGCCCAGGAAGACCTGCCGGTCCTGCACCAGGATCGGCCGGCTCAGTTCGCTGACCAGCGTATCGGCAAGTCGGCTCGCGGCCGCGCGGATGTCGCCATTGTGCTCGCTGCTGGTCTGCAACTGGTCGCCCTGGACGAGGATGACGAACTCGTCGCCGCCGAATCGCGCCAGCAACGCCGAATCGCCGCCGAAGCGTTCCACCGCCTCGCGGATGCGGGTTGCGAACTGCACCAGCACCTCATCGCCGGCATCGTGTCCGAGCGTGTCGTTGACGCGCTTGAAATCGTCGATGTCCGCAAACAGCAAGGCCAGTTGCCTGCCCGCACCGCGCAGCTGCATCAGGCGGTGGTCGAGCGTTTCGCGGAACGCCAGCCGGTTGGACAATCCGGTCAGCGCATCGGTGTAGGCCATGCGGCGGATGTCGCGATCATGGCGGACGATGCTGTCGCCCATGCGCCCGAACGCACGGATCAAGTCGCCGACTTCGTCGTTGCGCGCGCTATCGGGCACTTCGGTGCCGAAATTACCGGACTCGATCTCGCTCGCAGCCTCGGCGAGCTGGCGGATCGGACGGACCAGCGCGCGCTGCAGCACCAGGCTGATCACGACGCCGAGCACGACCAGCGCAGCCAACAGGAGATAGATCCAGATGGTCTGGCGGGTACCGATCTGATTCAGGCGCGCGCTCATCGCAGCGATCGCGCGCGTCTCGTCCGCGGTGACCGAGGCCAGCGAATATCCGATCCGCACGCCGCCGAGGCGCTGGTCGCCGACCCGGATCGGTGTCGACACGTCGAGCACGGCGTCAGTCGACTGCACATGCGTCCCCCGCGAGGCGACCACCTCGTAAGCCAGCGGATCGCCCATGGCCTGGCCATAGGTCGGGATGTCGCCGGAGCCATCGTGGAGGATATTGCCGCCCTCGTCGTACACGATCACGTAGGCGACATCGGGTTCGCCGAGTACGTTGCGGGCGACGACGCCGATCGCATCGAGATCGAAGTAGTACATCGGGTTGACCAGCGCATCGGCGACCTGCGCCACGCCCGCCATGCCGCGCTCGCGCAGCCGGTCGAACACCAGCGCGTGCATCGAGTCGCGGCTCAGGCTCACCACCTCGCTCTGCATCGTCCGCTGCCGCTGCAGCATCAGCACCACTACCACCAGCATCGCCAGCAGCGACAGCGCAATCGCCGCGACGAACTTGGCGTGCAGGCCGTAGTGGAACTTCATTCGACCTCCGCCCGCACCCGCACCGCTCCCTGGCGCAGGTAGTGCAGCGCGTGTTCGGCCGTCGCGTCGATCGGCAGGAAGCGGGTGGTCTTGAAGAACTGCAACAGCGCCTCGCGGGCGTCGGGATCCTTCGACGCCTCGATCAGCACTTCGCGCAACCGCGCCTGGATCCGCGGGTTCATGTCGCCGCGCACCATCTCCAGGGCGCGCGGGTATTCGGGCGTGCGGTGGATGATCTTGAGGTCGCGCCGGTACGGCAGCGGGATGCGTTGCGGGCTTTCCCAGTCGAGGTTGCTCATCACGCCGGCATCGACCAGACGCTTGTGCACCCAGGTCGAGATGTTGAGTTCGGAGCGCGCGAACAGGTATCCGACCGAGTCGTTGCCCGGCCGATCCTTCGGCGACAGCAGGATTTCAAGCGGAAAGCCGCGGTCGAGCAGTTCGATCGCCGGTACGAAGTAGGCGCTGGTGGAGGCGGTGTTCTGGAACGCCACACTGCGCCCGCGCAGGTCGTCCAGCGATTCGATGCCGCTATCCTTGCGCGCGAAGAACACGGTGCTATAGGCGCTGACGCCGTTGCGCTCGGTGATCAGCAGCGGCTTGGCGCCGGCACGCTGGTCCAGCAGCATCGCCATGCCCGCGGTCTCGGTGACCCAGTCGACGCGTCCCCGGCGCAGGTAGCTGGCCATCTGCTGCGCGTCGCGCGCCATCAGGATGCGGCCCTCGCGGATGCCGACGCCGGCCATCCGCGGCACGACGTAGTCCAGCAACGGCTTGAGCTGTTCGTAATGGGCTCTGGGATCGTCGCTGATGCGGCCGAGGACGAGCACGCGCGGATCGTCGTTGCCAAAGGCCGTCGCGGGAACCGCGCCCAGGGTCGCGAGCAGTGCCAGCAACGGGATCAGGCGACGCAGGCAGGAAAGAACTGGGATCAAGGTCCGGGTCGCATGGGTAAAGCAGCGGCGAGCCTAGCGGAAAGGTGCCGCTCGCGACAGGATCAGGTGACCTTTTTCGCGACGTCCGCCTCGTTGCCGCCGTCGGTATCGGCCTGCCCACCCGCATCGGACCCCGACGCGGCCAGCCGCGCCATCCGCTGCGCGTCGGCGAGGATGCCGCGCAACAGGCGCACTTCGCGACGGTCGAGTCCGTTGCGCAGGAACAACCTGCGCAGCTTGCGCATCGCCGACTGCGGCGCCCTGCCCTTGTGGAAGTCGATCGCGTCGAGCGTTTCCGCCAGCTGGGCAAAGAACCCCTCGAGCTCGGCGTGGCTTGCCGGCAGTTCTACCAGGTCGCGTCCGGGGGCATCGCTGGCTGTAGCGGCCAGCATCGCCATCCGCCATTCGTAGGCGAGTACCTGTACCGCCGCGGCCAGGTTGAGCGAGGTATACGCCTGGTCCGCCGGGATATGCACGGCGGCATGGCACAGCTGCAACTCGTCATTGGTCAGCCCGGTGCGCTCGCGCCCGAATACCACCGCCACGCTCGCTCCCGTTGCCGTGGCCTCGACGATGCGCGTGGCGCCGTCGCGCGGCAGCAACTCGTCCAGCGCCACCCGGCGGCTGCGCGCGGTGCAGCCGAGCACCAGCTGGCAATCGGCGACCGCCTCGGCCAGCGTGTCGAAGCACTCGGCCGCGGCGAGCACGTCGTCGGCGCCGGCGGCCATCATGTCGGCCTCGTTGTGCGGATAGCGCTCCGGCGACACCAGGACCAGCCTGCGCAGCCCCATGGTCTTGATCGCGCGCGCGGCCGAGCCGATGTTGCCCGGATGCTGGGTGCCGACCAGCACGATGCGGACCTGCGCCGCGCGGAAATCGTTGTCCATGGCGTCGATGGTAAACTGCGCGACCGGCCTCGAGCCGGCTCGTTCTTTCCCCCTGTCGACCCCGTCCTGCGCCCGGAGCGTGTCCGCGATGCAAAAACCCGCTGTCAATGTCATGGTCAAGGCCGCGCGCGCCGGGGCCAACATGCTGCTCAGGCACATCAACCGCCTCGATGCGATCGACGTGGTCGAGAAGGGCCGCATGGATTACGCCAGCGAGGTCGACAGCCTCGCCGAAGCGGAGATCATCAAGGAACTCAAGCGCGCCAACCCCGACTACGCCATCCTCGGCGAGGAAGGCGGCTCCAAGAAGGGCACGGCCGGCGGCAGCCGTTTCAGCTGGGTGATCGATCCGCTCGACGGCACCAGCAATTATCTGCGCGGCTTCCCGCACTGGTGCATCTCGATCGCGCTGGTCGAGGCCGGCGAACCGATCCACGGCGTCATCTTCGATCCGTTGCGCAACGAGCTGTTCACCGCCAGCCGCGGCGCCGGCGCCGTGCTCAACGACAAGAAGATCCGGGTCGCCGAACGCCCGCAGCTGGGCGGCGCGATGCTGGTGACCGGCTTCGCACCGCGCGAGCGCGAGCGCGCCGGCGCGCAACTCGACTGCATTCGCGAGCTGTTGCGCGACGCCGAGGACGTACGCCGCACCGGTTCGGCCGCGCTCGACCTGGCCTATGTGGCCGCGGGGCGCGTCGATGCGTACTTCGAAGCTGGCGTGAAGCCGTGGGATATCGCTGCCGGCGTGCTGCTGGTGCGCGAAGCCGGCGGCCGAGTCACCGATTTCCGCGGCGCAGGCACCGGACCGCTCGACGCGCGCGGCATCGCCAGCCGCCAGATCATCGCCGGCAATATCAAGATCACCGAGCCGCTGCAGAAGACGATCGTGTCGTCGGGGTATGCCAAGACGTTTGCTTGAGCGAAACGCGGCTGAAGCCGCGCGTTCCCTCGCCTCGCGTCGTCCTTCCCTCGCCCCGCATCGCCTTCCCTCGCCCCGCGTCAGCGGGGAGAGGGTGCCTGCGTAGCAGGCGGGTGAGGGGTGCGTAACGCTCTCAGGATTTCATCGAGCACGTCATCCATCCGCACCAGCACCTCGTCGTTCCAAAACCTGAGCACGCGGTAGCCCTGCGATTGCAGAAACTGCGAGCGAGCGATGTCGTAATCGACCTGATCGAGATGCTGGCTGCCGTCTAGTTCGATCACGAGGTGGAAGGCGACGCAGACGAAGTCTGCGAAGTAGGGGCCGATCCGGTGTTGCCGACGAAACTTGAAGCCGGCAAGACGGCGATCGCGTAGCCGCGCCCACAGGACGTGCTCGGATTCCGTTTGTTCGCGCCGCAGCGATCTTTCGCGCGTGTGGTCCTGCTTGCCTCTCATCAGCGCACTCCTTGCGCTCACACACCCCTCACCCGCCTGCTACGCAGGCACCCTCTCCCCGCGAAGCGGGGAGAGGGAAAATCATCTTACGGCCGCCGCGCCAGCGCTGCCTCGTCGCGCGCCTTCGGCATCAGGTCCTGCTTGCTGACCTTCATGAACCACATCGTCAGCAACGGGCAGGCCACGAAGATCGAGGACAGCGTGCCGACGACGATGCCGATGATCTGCGCCTCGGCCATGCCCTTGAGCGAGCCGCCGCCGTAGAAGTACAGCGCGAGCACGGTCAGCAAGGCGACGAAGGAAGTGATGATGGTGCGCGACAGGGTCTGGTTGATCGACCTGTTGAGCACATCCACCGGGGCCGCGCGCATGCCACGGAAGTTCTCGCGGACGCGGTCGAAGACGACGATGGTGTCGTTGATCGAGTAACCCATCACCGACAGCACGCCGGCCAGCACTGTCAGGTCGAACTCGTGCCCGCTCAACGCGAACCAGCCGGCGACGATGACCACGTCGTGCAGCGTGGTGATGATCGCGGCCACCGCGAACTTCCATTCGAACCGGAACGAGATGTAGATCAGGAAGCCCAGCACCACGAACAGCAGCGCGTACAGGCCGTTGAGCGCCAGCTCGCTGCCGACCTGCGCGCCGACGAAGTCGCTCTTGACCACCGTGCCGGGATTGGACGGGGTCGAGGTCGCCCTGAGCACGTCGTCCGCGGTCACGCTCGCCTGCCCGGCCGATCCGCTCTTGGGCTGCAGGCGGACCAACAGGTCGTTGCCGGTGCCGAAGGTCTGCACCTGCGGGCTGTCGTAGCCGGCGGCGATGAGGCGCGAACGCACGTCGTCGACGTCCACGGGCTTGTCGAAGCGCAGTTCGGTCACGGTGCCGCCGGTGAAGTCGAGGGCGAAGTTGAAACCCTTGAACACCATCGCGCCGATGGCGGCGAACATGATCAGCGCGGCGATCGTCAGCGATATCCAGCGCAGGCGGAGGAAGTCGAACTTGCTGTCGTACGGGAACACGTTGAACGGTTTCATGATGATGCTCCCTTAAATCGCCAGGGACTTCAGCTTGCGCCGCCGTCCGTACATCAATGTGGCCATGGCCCGCGACACCGATACCGCGGTGTACATCGAGGTCAGGATGCCGGCGATCAGCGAGACCGCAAAACCCTTGACCGGACCGGTACCGAACGCGAACAGCGCCACGCCGGCGAGCAGCGCGGTGACGTTGGCATCGAGGATGGTGCCGGAAGCACGGTCGTAGCCGGTCGAGATGGCGGCTTGTGGCGGCAGCCCGGCCCGCAGCTCCTCGCGTATTCGTTCGTTGATCAGCACGTTGGCGTCGACCGACATGCCGACGGTTAGTGCAATACCGGCCAAGCCGGGCAGCGTCAGCGTCGCGCCGAGGAATGACATCACGGCGACCACCATCAGCAGGTTGAGCAACACCGCGATGTTGGTGATCAGGCCGAACATGCGGTAGTAGA
>JACMKK010000235.1 GCA_014380115.1 Luteimonas sp.
ATGGCGCGAGCGACGGCGTCGGCCGCAATCGCGATACTGCGGAAATCGCGCATGGCGGCGCGACCCGCCGGATCCGAAATTGCTTCGGCCAGCTCGGAGGTGGTGACGCCCGGGGACACAATGGTCACGCGAATGTCACCGCCCACTTCTTGCCTTAGGCCTTCGGAGATGGCGCGCACGGCGAACTTGGTGGCGCAATACACCGCCGCGGTCGGCGATACCGAATGACCGCCGATCGACGAAAGGTTGACGAACTGCCCACGCTTGCAAGCGCGCATAGGCGGCAGAGCAGCTGCGATGCCGTTCAGCACGCCGCGGATGTTCACGTCGATCATCCGATTCCACTCGTCGACTTTCAACGCCTCTAACGCCGACAGCGGCATCACGCCGGCGTTGTTGATGAGAACGTCCAGCCGGCCGTGCCACGCCTGCGCAGCTTCGACGAATGATTGCATGTCGGCCAGGCGAGTGACGTCGAGCGACTGCCACCGTGCGGAACCGCCGCTATGCCCGAGGCTTGTCGCCAGCGCAGCAAGTCGGTCGTCACGCCTTGCGCCCAGCATGACGTGCGCGCCTCTAGCTGCCAGCAGGCGCGCGGTCGCCTCGCCGATTCCACTGCTGGCCCCGGTAATTGCGATTACTTTGCCCTCAATTCCGCTCATGTCGTTTCCTCGTCTTGGCCCATGTGCGAATGCACGGGAGGAGAGAAGCGTAGGCGCTGACCCACGAATGCCGGTAGCACGTATCGCGTCATGTCTTGCCTATTCCTGCAAGGCGCCATCGCCTTGGACAAAGTAGCTCTTTCCGAGGTGGTGAGATCAGACCCTGAGCCTAAGCAGGGCGTCGGCGTTTCCATGTGCAACCTTGGCCTGGTCATTGGGAGCCAAGCCCATGCGTTCCAGTAACGCGCGTCACTGGGCGTTCTTGCTGAAGGGATAGTCGACGCTGAACATGAGGTGGTCAACGCCGAAGGTGTCAAGCGCCACTTTGAAGGTCGGCAGGGAGAACTGGCCGCTGGTCGTTACCCAGATCTGCGCGCGCAGTTGCCCAGCAACCGTGCGCGACGACTGCTTCGCCAGCTCAGCTCTAGCGTTGCCAGTCGTCCGATCGACGCCTGCGGCAGCCAGGGCCGCATTCGCGTCGCGGCACCATCGCACACCTTCGTCGTCCTGCAGCAGATCAGCGCCTGGCTCGTTGGGCTCACCGTGCTAGCGCCTCCAGCATTCCTGGCTCGGTGTGCAGTCGCTTCGGCCGTCCCTCCGAGCCCCAAGCCGCTACCCGCCATCGTCGAAGCGGCGATAGCGCCGGTCGTCCATCGCACTTCGTCGAAGTTCGCAACCAGTAGGATCAATTGAGTACCGCCGGCCTAAGTACCTCTTCGCACCACTGTGTGAAGCGAGTCGGAGTAGTGTTCTCGGGCTTTCGCACCTCGGCGTTGTCCAGACCTTCGTTCTTGGCGAGCGCCATGTCCGTCATGCCCTGCGCCATGGCGTCGGACATGCCCAGGCCGACTAACTGTGCCTTGTAGGCATCGAAGTCGATCCTCTGGAATCGGATCGTCCTTGCAAGCACCTCCGACATGATTCGCGCCATGTCGTTGAACGACAGGTCCTCGGGGCCCAAGACCGCGTTGTGCCCGAGGCCGCTCCATGTCGTGTCGCAGAGCAGCCGCGCAGAAACTTCCGCAATATCGCGGGTTGCGCAGGTCGGCATCTTTCGCTCCCCGTCGATCGCCGAAAAGAAGTTTCCCTTGGTCTTGATGGCCGCGGCCTGCCCGAGCAGGTTGTCCATGAACGAGGGATTTGTCACCGCCCTGTAACTCACGCCGGAACTGGCGATCAGATCGTCCATTGCCAGTGAACCCGTCACAAGACCCGCCTTGCCGGCTTGTGGCGTGCCTCGGCCGAGAGCCGAAATGCCGACCACTCGCTTGACTTGATTGCTTCGAAAAGCGGCGCATGCCGGCTGCGTGAAACCGACATACACAGCATCGACACTCTCGGTGCGGGGGTTCGGTGGCGCAAGCCAGAACACCGCGTCGGCGCCTGCAAATGCTCGGTTGACGACGTCGATGTCGCCATGCGATCCGCGCACCACTTCGACGCGTTCTCGCGTCTCGGATGGGAGACGCGAAGGATCGCGCACGATCACGCGGACGGATTCGCCAGTGTGGAGGACGCGCTCCAGCACTTGGCGGCCTATCAAGCCAGTGGGTGAGGTGACGACAATCAAACGGTTCTCCTGCTTATGGCAGCTCCAACGCCAGTTCCCGACCGCTGCCTACGGCCGTGACAATGACTTCTGCGCGCGCTCGGCCGGACGCTTGATGCGCAACCCATCGGCGAAGGGTCTACACGGATGTGGCTGTGATCACAGCAAGTGCTCCACCCGAAACGGCATTTCCCGCAGCCGCTTTCCGGTGGCGTGAAAGATCGCGTTCGCGATCGCCGCTGCCGCGCCGACCATCGCCACCTCGCCCAAGCCCTTGAGGCCGATAGTGTTCGCCAACGGGTCGGGCTGGTCGATAAAGCCGACGTCGATATCGCCGATATCGGCATTCACCGGCACGACATAGTCAGCGAGATCGTTGTTAAGAAAGCCGCCATAGCGCGGGTCGACCTCGGTTCCTTCGCGCAAGGCGGCGCCGAACGCCCAGACCACGCCGCTGCGCACTTGGCTGGCGGCAGTGCGCGGGGTGATGACTCGCCCGCAATCAGCGATGCTGACGACACGCGGCATCCGTACTCGTCGGGTGCGTGGCTCGATACGCACTTCGACGAAATGAGCGATGTAGCTCATCGTCGTGAACTTGGGGAAAGCGGGGCCGACGACGGCGAAGTGCCCGCGGCGCAATAGGTCGAA
>JACMKK010000236.1 GCA_014380115.1 Luteimonas sp.
CTGCTCGCGCTCGCCCACGTCAGCAACGTGCTCGGTACCGTCAATCCTGTGCAGGCGATCTGCCGCGAGGCGCGTCGTCGCGGCATCGCGACGCTGATCGACGGCTCGCAGGCGGTGCCGCACCGCCCGGTCGACATCAAGGCGATCGGCTGCGACTTCTACGCTTTTACCGGCCACAAGATGTGCGGCCCCACCGGTACCGGCGCGCTGTGGGCGCGCAAAGAGCACCTCGCGGCGATGCCGCCGTTCATCGGCGGCGGCGAGATGATCCGCGAGGTGCGCTTCGACGGCACGGTGTTCAACGATCCGCCGCACAAGTTCGAAGCCGGGACGCCCAACATCGCCGGTTTCGTCGGCCTGGGCGCGGCGGTCGACTACCTGCAAGCGCTCGGCATGGCCAATGTCGAAGCGCGCGAAAGCGAATTGCTTGCCCATGCCACCGAGGAGCTGGGCAAGGTGGAAGGCCTGCGAATCCTCGGCACGGCGCCCGACAAGGCCGCCGTGATCGCGTTTGTCGTCGAGGGTGCGCATGCGCACGATCTCGCCACCCTGCTCGACCTGGAAGGTGTCGCGATCCGCTCCGGCCAGCACTGCGCGCATCCGCTGCTGCAGTCCTACGGCGTTGCCGCGACCTGTCGTGCGTCGCTGGCGTTCTACAACACGCATGAGGAGATCGAGGCCTTCGTCGCGGCGTTGCGCAAGGTCAGGATGCTGCTGGCTTGACGGCACAACGCTAGGATATGGGCATGGACGATTCCGTATTGCAGTTCCGCCCCGCTACTAATGACGACATCGCCGCGCTCGTCGCGCTGGTCACGGCCGCCTATCGCGGTGATGCCAGCCGCGCCGGCTGGACCACCGAGGCCGATTTCCTCGATGGCAACCGCATCGATGCCGACGTCTTGCGGCACGACATCGCGCGCCCGCGCAGCGTCGTGGTCCTCGCCGAACGCAACGGTGACCTGCTCGCTTGCGCGCACATCGCCGAAGAGGGCGGCGCAGGCTATTTCGGTATGTTTTCGGTACGGCCCGACCTGCAGGGCGGCGGCGTCGGCAAGCGGTTGTTGGCTGAAGCCGAGCGCATCGCGCGCGAAGACTGGGAGTTGCCGCTGATGCGCATGACCGTGATCGACGTGCGCGACGAGCTCATCGCCTTCTACGTGCGGCGAGGCTATCGGCGCACCGGCATCCACAAGCCGTTCCCCTACGGCGATGAGCGCTATGGCATCCCGAAGCGCGACGACCTGCGTTTCGAGGTGCTGGAAAAAGTGCTGGCGAAAGGCGGGCCGGCCGGAATGGAGCCGTGAGTGCCGACTGGGTCCGCGTCTGCGCGCTATCGGAACTGTTGCCCGGGGAAACCACGGTCGTCTGGGACGGCGATACGCCGATCCTTGTGCTGAATTACGACGGCGACATCTACGCACTCGAGGATCGCTGCAGCCACGAGGAGTTCGAATTGTCCGCCGGCCCGTTCGACGCCGAGGAGGCGACGATCGAATGCGTGCTGCATGGTTCGAAATTCGATGTCCGCGATGGCCGTGCATTGAATGCGCCGGCCTATACGCCGGTGGTCAAGTTCCCGGTCAAGGTCGAGGATGGCGCCATCTGGACCTGCGACGACCGTAGCTAAAGCGGGTTCTCGCGATTATTTCGCCCGTTCATCTTGTAACTGCGAATCGTTCTCATTAACATCGTTGGGCGCGGTCGATACCGCACCCCACTACGTTGATTCGGGAACACCATGCACAACATCCGCAAGCCGGCCCTGACCCCATTGGCGGCCGCCCTCGCCACGCTGCTCGCATTTCCAGCCCTGGCGGAAACCTCCGCCGATGCCGCCGCTACTGCAGCCGCTGCGGAGCGCGAACCCACCGATTTGGATTCGATCGAGGTCCAGGCTCAGCGCCTCAAGAAGGCGGCCTCGCCGAAATACACGGAAGATCTGGTCGACACGCCGCAGACGATCACCGTCGTCACCAAGGAAGTCATGGACCAGCAAGGCCTGCTGCTGTTGCGTGACGTACTGACCACCTTGCCTGGCATCACCTTCGGCGCCGGCGAAGGCGGCGGCGGCTATGGCGACAGCATCAACCTGCGCGGCTTCAGCGCCAACAGCGACATCACCACCGACGGCGTCCGCGACAGCGCGCAGTACACGCGCAGCGACACCTTCAACCTCGAATCGCTGGAACTCGTCAACGGCGCCAATTCTGTCTATTCGGGCGCGGGTTCGGTCGCGGGCAACATCAACCTGGTGACCAAGACCGCGCAGGCCGGCGATTTCGACGTGGTGACGCTCGGCGCAGGCACCGACAGCTACGGTCGCATCACCTACGACGGCAATCACGACTTCGACAATGGCACCGCCTTCCGCATCAACGCCATGGTCCACCAGAACGACGTGCCGGGCCGCGATTTCGAGAAGTTCGAGCGCTGGGGCATCGCGCCCTCGCTAGCATTCGGCCTGGGTTCCGACACGCGCCTGACGCTGAGCTATCTGCACCAGGAAGACGACAACACGCCGCAATACGGCGTTCCCTATTACCGCAACGCGTTCAACGACGGCCCGTTGCCCGGCGTCGACACCAGCAACTATTACGGCTACCACAACATCGACAACCAGGACATCGAGGTCGACATGCTGACCGGCGTGTTCGAGCATGACTTCAGCGACGACGTCTCGCTGCGCAGCCTGGCGCGGTTCCAGAAAATAGACCAGGTGTCGCTGGTCGATGCGACGCAGGGCACCTGGTGCCTCGCCAACAACCTGACGCCGACGGGCACGTCGTGCGTCGTCGGCTCGGGCGGCGCAGCTGTCACGGTTCCCGTGGGCCAGTACCTGCCGAGCGGCCCGCGCGGCTACATGCGCGACACCAGCAACGCCATCGCGATCAGCCAGACCGATGTGACCACGCGCTTCAACACCGGCTCCGTCGAGCATGCGCTGGTCACCGGCGTGTCGTTCTCGCGCGAAACCTTCGACCTCGACACCAGCAACCTGTTCCGCAACGCCGACGGCACCAATCCGTTCGTCGCGACGCCTTTCGATCCGGCGCACCTGCCGTTCATGGATATCGCGAACCCGGATTCGCTGTACACCGGACCGATCAACAAGACCTTGATCGGCCGCACCGAAGGCACGCTGAGCAACCAGGCCATCTATGCCTTCGACACGATCGAGTTCAACGAGCAGTGGCTGTTGAACCTCGGCGCGCGTTACGAACACAACGAAGGCGACTCGGCCAGCTGGGACGTCAAGCTGTTCACGCCGCCGACGACGGATGATCCCAATCCGGACAACACCAACATCGGCGCGATTCTTGGTCGCGCCACGCCGGCGCGCAACGAGGAAGACCTGTTCTCCTACCGTGCCGGCATCGTGTTCAAGCCAGTCGAGAACGCTTCGATCTACCTGTCTTATGCCAACTCGAAGACGCCGTCGAAGGCTTCGGTCAACGGCACCTGCACGCTGACCAGCAGCACCGGCACCGCCAACTGCGGCGTGGACCCGGAAAGCGCAGTGAACCTGGAGCTCGGCACCAAATGGGAATTGCTCGACAGCCGCCTGGCGCTGACCGCAGCCGTGTTCCGCAACGAGCGCGAGAACTTCAAGGTCGCCGATCCCGATCCGACCAATCCGACCGGCGAGCAATCCCTCGACGGCCGTGCCCGCGTGCAAGGCGTGGCGGTCGGCGTGGCCGGCCACGTGACGCGGGATTGGTCGCTGTTCGCGAACTACACCTACCTGGACAGTGAGGTGCTTAGCAGCGTGTCCGACTACTGCCTCGCCAACCCGGGCAATCCCAACGCGGATGACGTGAACTGCGGCAACAGCGTCGCCTTCCCGGATCCGCAAAAGGGCAATCCGCTGACCAATACGCCGAAGCACTCGGCCAGCCTGTGGACCACCTACAGCCTCAACGACTGGATCTTCGGTTACGGCGCGACCTACCAGGGCGAGTTCTATCTCAACAACAGCTTCCTGGCCACGAGCAACAACGTGACCACGCAGACCGCGCTGTACAAGACGCCGGACTACTGGACGCACCGCCTCATGGTGGGCTATCAGGTGAATGACGAACTCGCGCTGCAACTGAACATCAGCAACGTGCTGGACGAGGAGTATTACCTGCGCATCCGCAACAATGGCTGGGCGACGCCGGGCGAGGCGCGTGCGGCGACGCTGACGGCGACCTACCGGTTCTGATGCAACAATTGGTCCGCGCGCGCCAGGGTCGTGGCGCGCACGTACCGAGGACGTCCCATGCTGCTGCCCATCCCGCAGGTCTTGAATTCCGAACAGGTCGCGCACTGCCGCGCCCGGCTCGAGGCGGCCGATTGGGCGGATGGCCGCATCACCGCGGGCCATCAGTCGGCGAAGGCCAAGGACAATGCGCAGCTGCCTGAGGACTCGGAACTCTCGCGGGAACTCGGCAGCCTCGTGCTCGATGCGCTGTCGCGCAACAGCACGTTCTTCTCCGCCGCGCTGCCGCAGCGCGTGTTTCCACCGCTGTTCAATCGTTACACCGGCGGGCAGTCGTTCGACTACCACGTCGACAACGCGATCCGCTACGACCGCAGCGGCGGACGTGCCGAGCCGGTGCGCACCGACCTGTCGGCGACGCTGTTCCTGAGCGCGCCCGAGGACTACGACGGCGGCGAGCTGGTGATCGAGGACACGTTCGGCACGCAGCAGATCAAGCTCGCCGCCGGCGACTTGGTGCTGTATCCCGGCACCAGCCTGCACAAGGTCCTGCCGGTCACGCGCGGCGCACGACTGGCATCGTTCTTCTGGATCCAGAGCATGCTGCGTGAGGATGCGCAGCGCAGGCTGATGTTCGAACTCGACGTGTCGATCCGGCGCCTGACACAGGCGCTGCCCGAACATCCGGCGCTGGTCCAGCTGACCGGCGTCTACCACAACCTGCTGCGGCGCTGGGCCGAGCCCTGAGCGATGGACCCGACACGCACCACGACGACCGATGCCCTCGGCGGACAGCAACGCCGCGGCTTCTGGCTGCGCACGCTGCACCAGTGGCACTGGATCAGTTCGGCGATCTGCCTGCTCGGCATGCTGTTGTTCACGATCACCGGCATCACTCTCAACCACGCCTCGCGCATCGAGGCCGAGCCGCAGGTCGTCAATCGCACGCTGACCCTGCCGGTGCCGTTGCTGGCGACACTCGGAAAGCGCACCGAAGGCAACGCGTCCCTGCCCGTCGGCATCGCCGACTGGCTCGCACGCGAACTCGATACATCGATCGGCACGCGCGAGGCGGAATGGTCGGCGGAGGAAATCTACCTGCCGCTGCCTGGCCCCGGCCGCGATGCCTGGATCAGCATCGATCGCGCCAGCGGTGCGGTCGAATACGAACGCACCGATCGCGGCTGGATCTCGTACTTGAACGACCTGCACAAGGGTCGCAACGCCGGCGCGGCGTGGAGCTGGTTCATCGACCTGTTCGCGGTCGCGTGCCTGGTGTTCTGCGTCACTGGTCTTTTCCTGCTGCAGCTGCATGCGCGCCAGCGCCGGATGACCTGGCCGTATGTCGGCCTGGGGCTGGTGATCCCGGTGCTGCTCGCCTTGCTCTTCATCCATTGACTGCCTTCCTGACATTCGACACGACGAGGCCGACATGCGCGTCAAACTGACCATCGCCCTGAGTGGATTGCTCGCCCTGCCGGTGCACGCGGCGGAATTCGACGTCAACGTCGAGATCCCGCAGCTCAAGGTCGCCGAGTACCACCGCCCTTACGTCGCCATCTGGGTGGAAGGTGCAGACCAGAAGGTCGCGGCCAATCTCTCGGTCTGGTACCAGCAGCGCGCGACCGACGAAGGTGCCGGTACCAAATGGCTCCCGGACATGCGCCAGTGGTGGCGCAAGTCTGGGCGCACGCTAAAGGTGCCAGTCGACGGCGTTACGGGACCCACGCGTCCGGTCGGCAAGCACGCGCTGAACTTCGACGACAAGGTCGCCAGACTCGCGCCCGGCGCTTACACGCTGGTGGTGGAAGCCACGCGCGAAGTCGGCGGGCGCGAGTTGCTGAAGATTCCCTTCACCTGGCCTGCGCAAGCAGCGCAGGACGACAAGGCGCAGGGCAAGACCGAACTCGGCGCCGTCGCGCTGTCGATTAAACCCTGATTGCACGATACGCCCCTACCTCACCCCTTCTCATGCCTTGCTGGAGATCCCCATGAAGCGTTCGTTGGTGCTGTCACTCGCCTTCCTCGCCGCGGCGCCGTTCGCCGCATCCGCCCACAAGGCCTGGCTGCAGCCTTCGCAGACGGTGCTCGCCGGCAATGCGCCGTGGATCACCGTCGATGCCGCGGTTTCGAACGACCTGTTCTATTTCAACCACGTGCCGCTGCGGCTGGAGAACCTGGCCATCACCGCGCCAGACGGCAGCAAGGTCAAAGCGCAGAATCCGTCGACCGGCAAGTACCGCAGCGTGTTCGATGTCGAACTCAAGCAGCAGGGCACGTACCGCATCGGCGTGGTCAACGATTACGCCACGGCGAGCTGGGACGACAACGGCAAGCCCAAGCGCTGGCGCGGCACGCCGGCGGCGTTCCCAACAGAAGTGCCGAAGGGCGCGAAGGATCTCAAGGTCGGGCAATCGCTCAGCCGCGTGGAGACCTTCGTCACCAATGGTTCGCCGAGCGAGGCTGCGTTGAAGCCGTCGGGCACGGGCCTGGAACTGGTGCCGGTGACGCATCCCAATGACCTGTTCGCGGGCGAGGAAGCGAAGTTCCGGCTGCAACTCGACGGCAAGCCGGTGGCGAACGTCGAAGTTGAAATCGTGCGCGGCAACACGCGTTATCGCAACGCACAGGACGAGATCAAGACCAAGACCGATGCCGGCGGCGAATTCAAGGTGACGTGGCCGGAAGCCGGCATGTACTGGCTGGAAGCTACGAGCGAGGATGCCAAGGTCACTGTGCCGGGCGCGACGCAGCGTCGCCTGGGCTATGTCGCCACGCTGGAAGTGCTGCCGCAATAACTGTCGCGAAGCGCCGTCGGCCCTACCTTGCGCGGCCGATGGTCGCGCCGTGCGAATCCCTGCCTTGAATTCAGCGAACACTGCCACCTCCGACTCGGGGCTCGACACGCTGTACGGCGAGACGATGGGCACGCGCTGGCGTGTCGTCGCCGCCGTACCGCCACGTCGTTCGCTGCATGACCTGCATGACGGCATCCAGGCGCAGCTCGACGGCATCGTGGCGCAGATGAGCTCTTGGGAACACGACTCGGACCTGAGTCGCTTCAATCGCGCGCCCGCCATGACCTGGCAGCCATTGCCCGATGCGCTGTTCAAAGTCATGGCCTGTGCGCTCGACATCGCGCATGCGAGCGATGGCGCCTACGATCCCACCGTCGGTCCCTTGGTCGACCTCTGGGGTTTCGGCCCCAGCCGCGAGGGCCACCGCATTCCCGATGCGGACGCCCTGCTCGCGGCACGCGATCGCATCGGCTGGCAATCGATCGAGCTTCGGCACGACTCGCACTCCGCCTGGCAACCCGGTGCGGTGTCGGTCGACCTGTCGGCGATCGCGAAGGGTTACGGCGTCGACGCGGTGGTGGTGTACCTGCGCCGAGTCGAGATCGCGCGCGCACTGGTCGATGTCGGCGGCGAGTTGTACGGACTCGGCTGCAAACCCGATGGCACGCCTTGGCGCGTGCTGGTCGATGCACTCCCGGACGAAGACGACAAGCCGGTGGGCGGCGGCGCCGAACCCTGCGTCCTGCAGTTGCGCGACATGGCCGCGGCGACTTCTGGCGATCGCTGGCATCGCTTCGAACAGGCCGGCCGTCGCTATTCGCACACGCTCGATCCGCGCACCGGCATGCCGGTCGCGCACGACACGGCGGCGGTCACCGTCGTCGCCGCCGACGCGATGCGTGCCGACGCCTGGGCCACCGCGCTCACCGTCATGGGCGGCGAAGATGGACTCGCCTTCGCGACACGGCACGGCATCGCGGCGCGCTTCGTGACGCGCGACGGCGACGATGCCGCCGTGCGAACGACGTCGGCCTTCGAGCAGTGGGTCGGCGCATGAGCACCCTTGGCGAGGCGCAGGCCCACGTATCCCGGGCGTGGCTTGGCAACGTGGCGGTCGCGGCGCTGCTGGTGGCGATCGCGGCTGCACTGTGGCGGCTGCAGGACGGCGGCTGGTGGATCGCGACGCCGGGCCAGGATCGCTGGATGGCGGCTGGCGCGCTGTTGCTCGGCTACGCCGGCTTCTGTGGATGGATCGCTTGGCGGTCGCGACCGCGTCATCGTCCGTCACTCGCCGTCGGCGATGCGCAGGCGCGGGTATTGGTGGCCTATGCGAGCCAGACCGGCTTCGCGCAGCAATTGGCCGAACGCACGGCCGACCTGCTCGTCACGGCCGGTATCACGGTGGATCTGCGGTCGCTGGCGCAACTCGATGCCAACATCCTGTCCCGCTGCGAGCAAGCCCTGTTTGTCGTCAGCACCACCGGTGAAGGCGATCCGCCGGATGCCGCGCTCGCCTTCGTCCGCGACACGCTCGGCGTGTCGATGCCGCTGGCATCGCTGCGCTACGGACTGCTTGCGCTCGGCGATCGCGAGTACGCGCATTTCTGCGGCTTCGGCCATGCGCTCGATAGCTGGCTGCGGCGCAACGGCGCAACGGCGCTGTTCGACCTGATCGAGGTCGACAACGGCGATGCCGGATCGCTGCGGCACTGGCAGCATCACCTCGGGCTGCTCGCCGATGCACCGGACCTACCGGACTGGCAGGCGCCGAGCTACACAGCCTGGCGTCTGGCCGAGCGCACGCATCTGAATCCCGGCAGCGCCGGCGGTGCCTGTTTCCATCTCTCGCTGGCGCCGTCGGACGGCGCATTGCCGGCGTGGGAAGCAGGCGACATCGCTGAAATCGGTCCGCGCAATACACCGGCCGCCGTGGACATCTTCCTGGCATCGAGCGGGCACCACGGCAACACGATGGTTGCGTTCGACGGCGGCCATCACAGCCTCGCAGATGCACTGGCGCGTAGCGGCCTGCCGACGGTCGGAAACGCACGCAACCTAACCGCGCAAGCGCTGGCCGACACGCTGCAGCCGCTGCCGCATCGCGAGTATTCGATCGCCTCCCTGCCCGGCGATGGCGCGATCCATCTGCTGCTGCGGCAGATGCGACGTCCCGACGGCAGCCTCGGTCTCGGCAGCGGCTGGCTGACGACGACGGCCGCCGTCGGCGATACGGTGGCGCTGCGCATCCGCAGCAACCCCGGGTTCCATGCGCCTGCCGACGATCGGCCGCTGATCCTGATCGGCAACGGCACCGGACTGGCCGGCTTGCGTGCGCTGCTGAAAGCGCGCATCGCGGAGGGTCGGCACCGCAACTGGCTGCTGTTCGGAGAACGAAGCCGTGCCCATGACCTGCATTACGGCGACGACCTCGCGCTCTGGCAGGCGCAGGGCTGGCTGGAGCGATGCGATTACGCGTTCTCGCGCGATCAGCCCGAACGCCGCTATGTGCAGCACTTGCTGGTCGACCACGCGCCAGCACTGCAGGCGTGGCTGGCGGAAGGCGCAGCGGTGCATGTTTGCGGCAGCCTCGCCGGCATGGCGCCGGCCGTCGATGCCGAACTGGCGCGCCTGGTCGGCCGCGAGACGCTCGAACGCATGGCGGCGGAAGGCTGCTACCGGCGCGACGTCTACTAAGTGTGTGTCACCGCTTCGGCGATGCGGATCAGGATCGCCTCGCCGCCGCCCTCGAGCACATAGCGCTGGCGCTGTTCGTTCGCCACGAGGATGGCGGTGTCGCCCATCGCCAGCGGCGGCAACCCGGATCCTTCCGTGAAGCGTGCAGCACCGGCGATCAGATGCACGACCCAGCTCGTGCGCGGCTCCACGAAAATCACAATCGGTCCGACCAGGGGTCGGTGCCAAAGCTGCGTCTCGACCGCATCACGACGCCACATGAGGTTGAAATCATGGGTGCGCCCGTCGACCAGTTCACCCAGCACCGGGCGCGCGCCATCGAAGCGCAACCGGCCGTGCGGCGGATGCAGCGTGCGGGTCTCGCCATCGTCGAAGCGCAGGCGCAGGCCGTTGCCGGTCAGCAGTACCAGTTCGCGCTCAATGCCGGGAAACGCCGAGAACGGCGCATCCTGCTCGATCTCCGCGATCGACAAGCGCCAGCACCAGTCGTCCTGGTCGGGCACGCGCACGATCTCGCGGGTCCAGCCGAGCTGGTTCCTCCAGCGCACGCGCCGGTATTCGTTGGCGGGGATGACGCAGGAAATCAAAGTGCGATCGCTCACTGGCAGCACCGGAGTTGCCTGGCGATGAGTTTAGCGATCGCCGCAAAAAAAGCCGCCGCCTGACCGCACTTCCCACGTGCGGCACAGGCGGCGTTACTTCCCCTGTATGGGCGTCCTGCCCGATTCGAGGAGCTTTCTGCTCCTCGCCTGCGGGGGCGCGCGCCCTTGCGACCCCGGGGATCTTCAGCGCTTGACGACGCCCTTGGCCGCCTGCTTGCGCGCCGGGGCGGCGGTGCCGCCACCAAGCTGGATGCGCGCGCGATTCTTCTCCACGGTCTTCAGGCCCACGCCCTTGACCAACGCCAGCTGTTCGAGGCTCTTGAAGGGGCCGTTGGCCTTGCGATAGGCGACGATCGCCTCGGCCTTGGACGGACCGATGTTGAGCAGCACGCGGTCGATGGTGGCCGCGTCGGCGGTGTTGATATTGACCTTGGTGACGGGCTCGGCGGCGAGTGCGCTGCCGACCAGCAGCAACGACAGCAGCAGCGCGCTCAGCGCGGTCTTGAACGACTTCATGTGACTCTCCTTGTGATGGCGGATGCCATGTCCCTATGGGTGATGCCGGCCGGCGCAGCGGCGTGCCGGTGGAGACAGTGTCCGCAAGCGAAGCAGCCTGCCGTATCGCCGCAAACTGCAGGGCAAAGCCATCCGATCCCCTCCCATTCAGTAAGAAAAGGCTTACCCGTGCGGCAGGCGTAGAATCGGCTTCCCACATGCGTCGAGTCCCACGATGGAAGCCCATAAGGTCGAATCCGCCCTGAGCGAAACCGCCGCTGCCGGCCGCGGTGCCCATGAGTCAGCCGCCCTCGAGCCGGCCGCGATCGAACGTTTCGTCGCTGAAAAATGGGACGACGAAATCGTTCCGCAGCTCGTCGAATACATCCGCATCCCGAACAAGTCGCCGATGTTCGACGCCGACTGGGTCGCCAACGGCTACATGGCCGACGCGGTCAAGCTCATGGAAGGCTGGGCCAGGTCGCAATCGATTCCCGGCATGCAGCTCGAGGTGGTGCAGCTCGAAGGCCGCACGCCGCTGATCTTCATCGAGATCCCGGCCACCGATGCCAGCACCGGCGACGACTGCGTGCTGCTGTACGGCCACCTCGACAAGCAGCCGGAGATGACCGGCTGGGACGCCGACCTCGGCCCCTGGAAGCCGGTGATCAAAGGCGACAAGCTGTTCGGTCGCGGCGGCGCCGATGACGGCTATGCGATCTACGGCTCGCTGGCCGCGATCCAGGCGCTGCAGGACCAGGGCGCGCCGCACGCGCGCTGCGTGGTGCTGATCGAAGCTTGCGAGGAATCCGGTAGCTACGACCTGCCTGCTTATGTCGACCACCTGGCCGCGCGCATCGGCAAGCCATCGCTGGTCGTCTGCCTGGATTCGGGCTGCGGCAACTATGAGCAGCTCTGGTGCACGACCTCGCTGCGCGGCATGGCCGGCGGCAATTTCACCGTCAAGGTGCTCGAGGAAGGCGTCCACTCGGGCGACGCCTCGGGCATCGTGCCGTCGAGCTTCCGCCTGTTGCGGCAGTTGCTGTCGCGGATCGAGGACGAGAACACCGGCCGCATCCTCGTCGACGGATTGCATTCGGAGATTCCCGCCGATCGCCTGGTGCAGGCGCGCAAGGTCGCCGAAGTGCTCGGCAACGAGGTCTACGACAAGTTTCCATTCCTGCCTGGCATGAAACCGATGGCGGACGACCTCACCGAACTCGTGCTCAACCGCACCTGGCGACCGGCGCTGTCGGTAACCGGTGCCGACGGCCTGCCGCCGCTGTCCTCGGCTGGCAACGTCCTGCGTCCTCAGACCTCGGTCAAATTGTCGCTGCGCCTGCCGCCGACTCTCGACGGCAAGCGCGGCGGCGAACTGCTCAAACAGGCACTGCTGCATGACGCGCCGAACGGCGCCAAGGTCACGCTCGATCTCGAGAAGGCATCCACCGGCTGGAACGCACCGGCGATGGCGCCGTGGCTTGAACGTTCCATCGACTCCGCGAGCCAGTCGTTCTATGGCGCGCCGGCGATGTACATGGGCGAAGGCGGCACGATTCCGTTCATGGGCATGCTCGGCGAGAAGTTCCCGGGCGCGCAGTTCATGATCACCGGCGTGCTCGGCCCGCACTCCAACGCGCATGGTCCGAACGAGTTCCTGCACATCCCGATGGGCAAGCGCGTGACCGCGTGCGTGGCGCGCGTGCTGGCCGACCATCATGCCGCCAGCGTGCGCGGCGAGACCACGGGCGTGGCAGCCGTGGCCGGCGCCGCCGAACGTGGCGAGCACGGCTGCTGCTGATTTTCCTGCCGACAACCCGGACACTGGCGCGGCGCGGGCGGCCTGTTAAGCTCGCGCCGTCTTCCATCCAGCGAGGGGCGTCATGGAAAACCTGTTCGGCAGCAGCAACTGGCTCTACATCATCCTGATCGGTTTCGTGGTCGGTTTGCTGGCGCGGTTCTTGAAGCCTGGCCGTGACGGGATGGGCATCATCCTGACCACGCTGCTCGGCATCGCCGGCGCGGTTGCGGCTGGCTACATCGGACAGGCCATGGGCTGGTATGCGCCGGGACAGCCGGCCGGTTTCATCGGTGCTCTGATCGGAGCGATCGTGATCCTGATCATCGTCAGCCTGTTTCGCCGCAAGCCCCGCAGCTTGCCCTGAGGCGCTCCGCAATGAAGAAAAAGCCGGGCCTCGTGCCCGGTTTTTTTTAGCGCATGGCAGAGCCCGCGGCTACAAGAAGCAACATCAAGAGCGACTCTCCCGCAGCCCCTCCCTTTCAGGGAGGGGAGCGCACTGTCGCGCGTCGCGTGTTCCGGCACGAAATGAACTTCCTTGATCACCCTTTGAGCCGCTGTGCTCCCCTCTTTGAAAAAGAGGGGTCGGGGGAGATTTGCTCTTGCTCGCGCTCTCAGTCGAGCAAATGCGCGATCACCCTTTCGGCCAACACCTGTGGCGTTTCGGCCAACGTGTCCAGCACCAGTTCCGCATGCTCCGGCGGCTCGTACGGCGAATCGACGCCGGTGAAATGCGGCAGCTCGCCGCGGCGCGCTTTCGCGTACAGGCCCTTGACGTCGCGGCGCTCAGCCTCGGCCAGCGGCGTGTCGACGAAGACCTCTACGAATTCGCCGTCGGCGAACAGGTTGCGCGCGGCGCGGCGCTCGTTGCGGAACGGCGAGATGAAGCTCACCAGCACGATCAGGCCGGCTTCGGTCATCAGCTTGGCGACCTCGGCGATGCGGCGCAGGTTCTCGACGCGATCCTCGTCGGTGAAGCCCAGGTCGCGGTTGAGGCCATGGCGCACGTTGTCGCCGTCAAGCAGGTAGGTATGGCAGCCGCGCGCGAGCAGGCCGCGTTCGACCAGGTTGGCGATCGTCGACTTGCCGGCGCCGGACAGGCCCGTGAACCACACGCAGCGCGGCTGCTGGCCCTTGATCATCGCGCGTGCGGTGCGGTCGACATCGAGCGCCTGCCAGTGCACGTTGTCGGCGCGGCGCAGGCCGTGGCGGATCATGCCGCAGCCGACGGTGGAGCGTGTCAGCGGATCGACCAGGATGAAGCCGCCGAGCGTTCTGTTTTCGGCATAAGGCGCGAACGCCACCGGCGCGTCCAGCGACAGCGTCAGCTCGCCGATGTCGTTCAACTCGAGCTTCTTGGCGGCCAGCGGCTGCAGGCTTTCCGGATCGAGCTTGTGCTTGAGCTCGCTGACGCGCGCGCCGACGCTGCGCGTGGCCAGCTTGATCTGGTAGCGGCGACCGGGCAGCAGCGGCGCCTCGTCGAACCACAGCACATCGGCGGCGAACTGGTCGGTCGACGCGAGCGGCGCGCCGGCCGCGGCGAGGACGTCGCCGCGGCCGCTGTCGACGTC
>JACMKK010000237.1 GCA_014380115.1 Luteimonas sp.
CGCCTTCGAGCGGATCAGCGCCTGCTGCGATGCGTAGGCACTGTCGCCGTACAGCTTCTCCTCGGCGCCGTGCATCAGCTCGGGCAGTGGGTGCTTGTCGTGCACGTTCGCCGCGGTCACGACGGCGCTGTGCGTCAGGCCGGTCTGGCTGTCCACGCCAATGTGCAGCTTCATCCCGAAGTGCCACTGCTGGCCCTTGCGCGTCTGATGCATCTCGGGATCGCGCTCGCGCTCGGCGTTCTTGGTCGAACTCGGCGCGGCGATGATCGTGGCGTCAACGATGGTTCCCTTGCCGACCTTCATTCCCTGGGCCTGCAGAACCTCTCCCACCTTGGCGAACAGCGCCGCGCCCAGTTGCTTGTCCTCAATGAGGCGGCGGAACTTCAGCAATGTGGTCGCATCGGGCACGCGCTCCACGCCCAGATCGATACCGACAAAGCGGCGAACAGCGGTGCTGTCCAGCAGTGCGTCTTCGCAGGCCTCGTCGGCCAGGTTGAACCAGTGTTGCACGAAGTACATGCGCAGCATGCGCTGCAACCCCACGGGTGGGCGGCCGTTGCCAGACTTCGCGTAGTGCGGTTCGATGACCTCGCAAAGCTGCTCCCACGGAACCACCCACTCCATGGTGGCCAGGAACTGGTCACGGCGTGTCGGCTTACGGTAGCGCTCGAACTCCGCGTTCTGATCTGCGGCCATGGCAAGAGTCTGTTGCTTCATGCTCGCAATGCAGCATGTGCCGTGCCAGCTCTGGACTTGATCAGCGTTGCCCTAAACAGCGACATGCTGGCATTCCTTCGCAGTTAAATCAATGGCCGCCTGTTCGCCATCTACATTCATCAAGTGCGTCGCCTAGAGAACCCCCCAAGCGAGCTTCGCCGAAGGCCGCGTTCCACGAGGACACGATGCAGATCGGTTCGCGCTTCGGGACAGACCTGCGGTGAACCCAGCGTCACCGCCGCGCCGGACTGCCGATCATCGTGGTCGACTTGCGGAGGCTACGCGCTACTCTCGCTCTTTGGGCTGCTGCCGATTTTCTAGACACTGAGCCCGACCGCGCTTAATCGCGGTTCACCGTGCTCGAGCTGCTGTTGCGCTAAGAAGCTTGTCCTGTGTGCCCTACAGCCGTGCTAATTCGATGAAGGTAAGCAGACACCATCGCTATCAGATGCTCTTGAAGCAACGGCGCTTTGCGTCGAGACGCCTTAGCGGCAAGCAGCAGCTGCACCGGTCCAACAAGTGCGCCCAGAACCAATGAGCTGACCTCCTCCGAGTCGGGGACTCGACGGTCTGAGGCCGTTGCGAGCATGGAACGCACCGCGCGTCGCGCACGCTGCGAGAGCCGCGTAACGATCGCCGCCCCCCCGATCTCGGCGGCAACCGCGTAAAGCGATGCCGACGTCTCGGGATCCTTGAGTTTTGCTGTCAGGAACGCGTCTACGAGGGCATGCGCCATGGCATCGGTGGTCGCCGCTTTTGAGCTAGAGCAAGCGAGCTCGATCGACTCGACGACGTGCGTCAGGTGACGCTCCAGAACGGCGGCGAGCAGCGACTGCTTGTTCGGGAAGTATTGATAGAGCGACCCAACCGAGACGCCCGCACGTTCCGCGACACGAGTGGTCGTGAATCGCTCCAGCCCTCCCTCGCTTAAAACGCGAATGCAGGCCTCAAGAATTGACCCTACGGTGTGTATGGAACGCGCTTGGCGGGGCGCCTTCCTAGGCGTCAGGGTCGTCAGGGTGTGCAGCTGCGCAGTCATTGCAATGCGAATTCCAGAAGCGAAGGAGTCCTCATATTATTGCATCTCTTGATCAATTGACCACTTGCTATGCACCCCAGAACAGTTCCTCCCGTCGCGTCCTATGTGCTAGTGGCAGGGGTGAGCTTCCTGGCGGCATGCGCCTCGATCAACCAAGTCGACCATGTTTCCGAAGGATCCACCATGAGATTGCACAAAGTGACGGTGACCCGTGAAGCCGTGATCCCCGGAGCCCCAGCGGACGTCTTCGCGTTCATCGCCGCAGAAGACGTTCTGCCCAAGGTGCTCACCGGCTACCTCGTGCTTCCTGCCGTCGTTCGCACATCCGGTAACACGGGGCCCTGGGATGTTCCGGGCTCGGCCCGGGTGGTGCACCTGGCCGACGGCACGACCGCGCGCGAGCAGGTAACGGAGTTCAGCCCACCAGACCGATTTGCGTACAAGGTCTGGGATTTCGGCAACCCAATCCTCAAGAGGCTCGCGAGCGAAGCCCGGGGCGAGTGGACGTTCGTGGCGGCGCCAGGCGGCACGCGAGTGACATGGACCTACACCTTCATCGCAAAGAACGGCGTGGCGGCCATCCCGCTGTCCGGCATCGCTCAGGTGCTGTGGCGCGGCTACATGGACGTCTGCCTGGAGAACTCGGTCCGGCTGATGACGCCTACTTCGACGACGGCTCGAGCGCTCGCGAAGTTATGAAGCTGAAAGTCGTCATCCTTTCCACCGCTTCGATTGCGGTTCTCGCAGCAGCGTTCACATTTGTGCCCGTCACTCTGGCGCTTCCGCCTGCCCAAGTAGGCTCCTTACCGCCCGCAACGCCGCCTGCTGGCATGTCGATCTATGCCCTGCCGACTGGCGAGTACGAAGCACGTGCATCCCTAGCCTTTCGCGGTGGTCCTTGGAGCGAGGTGCGTCGATTTGCCTCGACTGCTGTACTCATCACACATCCGAAAGGAAACGTGCTGATCGATGCGGGATTTGGCAGGCGGGTTGATGAACATATGCGATTAATCCCAGCTCTACAGCGCTCCCCGCATAAGGCACTAGTGGCTGTGGCCGATCAATTGAGAGCTGCGTCGATACCGATCAACAAGATCGCAGCAATTATTCCGACGCACGTTCATTGGGACCACATCAGTGGCATTGACGACCTTCCCGATGTCCCAGTGCTTGTCACTGCTGCCGGAAAACGTTCGATCGATCTAGGTGTAGTCGGTACCGAAGTGATCAAAAGCTTTCGCAATATCAAATATCAGCTCTATGCTTTTGAGGACGGCGAATATCTCGGCTTTCCCAGCAGTCATGACGTTTGGGGAGATGGCTCCATCGTCATCGTGCCAGCGCCTGGGCACACATCTGACTCGGTTGTGGTTTTCGTCGCTCTGCCTTCGGGAGTTAGATACGCACTGATAGGCGATCTGGTTTGGCAGTCGGAAGGATTCAACCTTCCCGCGGAGAAGCCGTGGATGCTCCGCCGCCTGATTGGTGAAAACGATCAAGCGGTACACATGGACATCGCTCGATTACGCGCAGCAGTCCAGAAATACCCACAGATCAAGGTGATTCCAGCTCATGACATGTCCGCGACTTCGTCACTCCCCGGTCTCCTGAATACTCTGCAGTAACAGGTTCGCCATGCCCCTTTCAACTTCAGCCGCCGAAGCGCAAGCAAAACACTCTTCGAGTCAGGAAGTGCGCTGAGCCCATCCAGTGTTTGAGTGTTCCGAAGACGTGTTCGACCGTTCGCTTTCGCAAAGTCATTGCACTGGGTCTGCGATCCAGTCGTCGTTGCACGGTATCGAGACCAGCCTCATGTTCCCAGCGAGAGATCCGTCGGAAGTCGCTCGGCGTGCACTGTGCCTTGATTGGACATTGCGGGCACGCGCTGCTCCAATAGCGACGAACCTGCAATCCGCGCTCTTCCCGTGTGAAGCGGTAGATCGCGCGCTGCCCGGCTGGGCACCTGTATTCGATCCACAGCCGAAAGTCAGTACTGCGTTTGATTTGTCTGCGCCGGAACGCGGGTTGATGGCAACATCGGCGGAACTGCTGAAAGCCCCTGCCGAGCTGGGAGCGAGGCGCGCAATGCGCAACGGCGACTCAGCTAAGCCGTTATTGGGCGCGCTTGGCGTCCAGGCTCTTTGGTCCGGCACCGAAGTAGGCGATCTGCAACAGCCCGCCCGCGAGCATCACGTTCTTGAGGAAGTGAATCATCTGGTTCTGGTCGGCGAAGTTGCGGTGAAAGAACACCGCCGTTGCCAGCGTGAACAGAGCCAGCGCGACGGCTACTGGCCGAACGCGGTAGCCGACTACCAACGCCGCGCCGCC
>JACMKK010000238.1 GCA_014380115.1 Luteimonas sp.
GCAGCGACGCGACGGCGCCGCTGCCATCGAGGACAACATCATGGCCCAGCACCAGATCGCGGTAATCGTCGGCAGCCTGCGCAAGGACTCCTTCAACCGCAGGCTCGCCAATGCCCTCGCCCGCCTGGCGCCGACCGGCTTCGAAATGAAGCAGCTACGCATCGACGACCTGCCGCCCTACAACCAGGACGATGACGGCGACCAGCCCGCGCCGACCAAGCGGCTCAAGCAGGAGATCGCCGCGTCGCAGGGCGTCGTGTTCGTGACGCCGGAATACAACCGCTCGATCCCAGGCGTGCTCAAGAACGCGATCGACCATGCCTCGCGTCCGTATGGGCAGAGCGCGTTCGCCGGCAAGCCCGCAGGCGTGCTAGGCATCTCGGTCGGTGCGATCGGCACCGCCTGCGCGCAGCAGCACCTGCGCACGGTGTGCGCCTATCTCGACATGCCGGTGCTCGGCCAGCCGGAGGTCTTCCTGCAGGCGAAGGACGGGTTGTTCGAAGCCTCTGGCGATATCGGCGCTGGCAGCCGCGACTTCCTGCAGGGCTGGATGGACCGCTACGTCGCGTGGGTGAAACAGCACACCGCATGAAGGCTTCACGGCACATGAAGGTCTATCGCAAGCGCGACTTCCCGCTCGACCGCATCCGGCGCTTCCTCGAACCCGGACCGATCGTGCTGGTCAGTTCGGCGTGGAAGAGCGAGACCGACATCATGACGATGGGCTGGCACATGATGCTCGGCTTCGAGCCGGCGCTGTTCGCGTGCTACATCTGGGACGAGAACCACAGCTTCGGGCTCCTGCGCGGCAGCAAGGCATGCGTCATCAACCTGCCGACCACCGACCTGACCGACATCGTCGTCGGCATCGGCAACTGCAGCGGCGCCGAGGTCGACAAGTTCGAACGCTTCGGCCTGACTGCGTTGCCCGGCACGCATGTCGACGCGCCGCTGATCCGCGAGTGCTACGCAAACTTCGAATGCAGGCTCCACGACGGCGGACAGATCCGCAGGCACGGCATCTTCATCTGGGAAGTGGTCAGGGCCCACGTCGCCATCTCGCCGAAGCTGCCCGAAACGCTGCACTACCGCGGCGACGGCGAGTTCATGGTGGCCGGCAAGGCGATCAGCCGGCGCAGCAAGTTCAAACCGGAGAATCTCTGAGCGATGGTCCACCGTCGGGATCTTTCGTTATCACCGACCTCCGCGCAAATCACGCAGCGCGATCTGTCGTCTTTCACGCGCCCGTGATGACGCGCGCAGTCTCCTCGCGTCACACCCACTGGTCTGCACATCCAGGAGAGCGAACGATGACCGTTGAAAAGAAGCCCGCCCCGGCCTCGGGCACCAAGGATCGCAAGGCCTCCAAGGGCGCCGAATACGGCCATGACACGAACAAGTCCGGCGAAGGCAACGACCCCAGCCTCACGCATGGCAAGACCACCACGCGCAAGGTGCCGCCGAAGAAGTAGCGCGCCGCCAGACCGGCCACTGCCAACCTTGCCATCCACATGCCCAGCCGCAAGACACTCAAGATCGCTACCTTCAACGTCAACGGCATCCGCACGCGCCTGCCGCACCTGCTGCAATGGCTGGCGAAGGAGCAGCCGGATGTCGCCTGCCTGCAGGAACTCAAGGCCGCTGACGACGGCTTTCCAGTCGATGAGATCCACGGCGCCGGCTACGGCGCGCTTTGGGTGGGCCAGCGTGCGTGGAACGGCGTGGCCGTGCTCACGCGCGATGCCGACCCCGTCGAAATCCGCCGCGCCCTACCCGGCGATCGCGCCGACGAGCAAAGCCGCTACCTGGAAGTCGCTGCGCACGGCGTGATCGTCGCCTGCCTGTACCTGCCCAACGGCAATCCGCAGCCCGGCCCGAAGTTCGACTACAAGCTGCACTGGTTCGAACGCCTCATCGGGCATGCGCAGACACTGTACGACAGCGGCCATCCCGTGGTGCTGGCCGGCGACTTCAACGTGGTGCCCACCGACTTCGACATCTACGATCCCAAGCACTGGCGCAAGGACGCGCTGCTGCAACCGGAAAGTCGCGAGGCCTTCGAGCGCCTGCTGCAGCAAGGCTGGCTCGATGCGCTGCGAGTCAAGCATCCGGAAGAGCGCATCTACACGTTCTGGGATTACTTTCGCCAGCACTGGCAGCGCGACGCCGGCCTGCGTATCGACCATCTGCTGCTCAACGAGCAGGCGCAACCGCGACTCGTCGATGCAGGCGTCGACCGCTGGGTACGCGGACTGGAAAAAGCCAGCGACCATGCGCCGACGTGGGTCACGCTGGAGAGAGAAGCAGCGCGTGTGGCCAAACCGGTAGCGAAACGGGCGGCTAAGCGCACACCCGTGCGGACTGCGAAGAAGGCGAAGCGAGTGACGCGTGCAAACGCGTAGCGAATCCCGGTGACGGTACCGATTGTTGCGCGGCACGCGCGCGCAGGTCGCGTACTGAGCCAGCGGGCGCTCGTCAGCCTGCGTTCTGCGCCAGCCACGCATCGATCTCCGGCAACCGCTCGTCGCGCACCTTGATGCGATAGACGATGTTCGCGATGACCGTGTCGGCTGCGCGGCGCGATGCGGCCGCGATATGCGCATCGGCAAAGGCCTTGATCCTGCCGATCATCGCCGGATCCAGCGAGTGGTTGCCCAGGTTCGGGTAATAGCGGCTGCGAGAGGTCGAATCGACCACCTTGTCGATCTGTTCTAGGTGCGCGATGGCGTAGGCGAATGCGGCATCCGGATGCGTCTCGGACACGGTACGGATCATGCCGGCCGTATTGGTCGCACCGGGTTCATCGCTGAGCGCCAGCTCGAGCGCACGCCGGGCCAAGGCCTCGTCGTCGGCAGTGGCCAGCAGGTTGTACAGCTCGTCCTTCACCAGCGGCGTCTTTTCGGCCTTCGCCTCCGCGTGCAGCCTGTCCCATGTCGCGACATCGGCATGGCCGGCGACTACCGCCAGGATCGATTTGCGCAGTTCCGCCGGCATCGCGTCCGTGTCGCCGGCCTGCGCCGAGTAGCGACGACGCGCCTCTTCGATCAC
>JACMKK010000239.1 GCA_014380115.1 Luteimonas sp.
CGCCATGTTGCTGCCTCGCACGCCCTTCCCGCCCCGGGCTGGTGGGACGCGCAGCTTGGTCCGGGACAGGCGCTGGATCCTGCGCGCCACCGCATCCTCGCGATCGACTGGCTCGGCGCCGACGGCACGCTCGACGCGCCGATCGATCCGGCCGACCAGGCCGACGCGATCGCCGCGGTGCTCGATGCGCTCGGCATCGCCCGCATCGCGGCGTTCGTCGGCTGCTCGTACGGGGCGATGGTCGGCCTGCACTTCGCCGCGATTCACCGCGCCCGCATCGGTCGCCTGGTGGCGATCAGCGGGACGCATCGCGCGCATCCCTTTGCCAGCGCCTGGCGCGCGCTGCAAAGGCAGGCGGTCGCGCTCGGCGAACTGCAATGCGATGCCGGGCAGGGCCTGGCGCTGGCGCGGCAGCTGGCGATGCTCAGCTACCGCACGCCGGAAGAATTCGACGAACGTTTCGATGTCGCACCGGTGATCGCGCACGGGCGTGTGCGCGTGGCGGCCGAGGACTATCTCGATGCCTGCGGCGCGCAATACGTGGCGCGCACACCGGTCACGGCGTTCCTGCGCCTGTCCGAATCGATCGACCTGCATGCGATCGCTCCGGAAAGCGTGCGCGTCCCGACCACCGTGGTGGCAGTGCTCGAGGATCGCCTGGTGCCCGCCGAGGATGCCTTCGCACTGGTCGAGCGCCTGCCGCAGGGCAGGCTGAAGTTGCTGCGCTCGAAGTACGGCCACGATGCGTTCCTCAAGGACGTGCGGGCCATCGCCGATGTGCTCGCTGTCGCGCTTGCGGGCTGCCATCCGGAAAGCGGTCGAGCAGAAAGCGGTCATGAAGCGATTCGCCAGGGAGCAGCGGCATGAGCGCGGAGTCGCTCACTCCCGCGCAGGCGCCCGCCACGCGCGCGGTGCGTGCCGGCATCGATCGCGATGCCGCGTTCGGCGCGGTGACGCCGCCGATCGTGTTGTCGTCCAATTTCAGCTTCGCCGGCTTCAACGACAAGCGCCAGTACGACTACACGCGCAGCGGCAACCCGACGCGCGACCTGCTCGGCGATGCGCTCGCGGAGCTGGAGGGCGGCGCCGGTGGCGTAGTGACGGCGACCGGCATGGCCGCGATCACGCTGGTGCTCAATGCCTTGCTACAGCCCGGCGACCGCCTGGTCGTGCCTCACGACGGCTACGGCGGCAGCTGGCGCCTGTTCAAGGCACTCGCCGCCAAGGGCCAGTTCGAACTGGTGCTGGCCGACCTCACCGATCCGCGCGCCCTGACCGCCGCGCTCGAACCTGCGCCGAAGCTCGTGTGGATCGAAACGCCTTCCAACCCGCTGTTGCGCATCACCGACCTGCGCTTCGTGATCGAGGCCGCGCATGCCAAGGGCGCGCTGGCGGTGGTCGACAACACCTTCCTGTCGCCGGCGCTGCAGACGCCGATCGATTTCGGCGCGGACGTCGTCGTGCATTCGACGACCAAATACATCAACGGTCACAGCGACGTCGTCGGCGGTGCGGTCATCGCCAGGGACGCCGAGCTGCACGAGCAGCTGACCTGGTGGGCGAACGCGCTCGGCATTACCGGCTCGCCGTTCGACAGCTTCCTCACGCTGCGCGGCCTGCGCACGCTCGACGCGCGGCTGCGCGTGCACCAGGAAAACGCCAGCGCGATCGCGCTGCAGCTCGAGGCGCATCCGGCGGTCTCGCACGTGTATTTTCCGGGCCTGCCTTCGCATCCGGGCCATGCGCTCGCGGCGCGGCAGCAGCGCGGCTTCGGCGCCATGCTCAGCGTCGAACTCGATGGCGGTGAAGAGGCCGTGCGCGCGTTCCTGGATGGCTTGCAGTGCTTCACGCTGGCCGAATCGCTCGGCGGCGTCGAAAGCCTGATCGCGCATCCGGCAACCATGACGCATGCCGCGATGTCACCCGAGGCACGCGCCGAGGCCGGCATCGGCGACGGCTTGCTGCGCCTGTCGGTCGGCATCGAGGCGTTGCAGGACCTGCAGGCCGACCTGGCCGCCGCGCTGCTGCGCGCCGACCGCGTCATCGCCGCGCAACAGCGCCTGCAGGTCGATGCATGAGTACGGTGCTGGCGTTCGATCCGCAGGCGCGTGTCCTGCCGCTCGCCTCGTCGATCCGCGCGCCGGCGATCGCCCTGCTCGGCACCGGCACCGTCGGTAGCGCTTTCGTTGCGCGCTGCCTGCGCCTGCAACGGCACGGCGTCGCGCTGCCGACGTTCAGCGTCATCGCCAACTCGCGCGACGTCGAGGCCTGCGGTAGCGACCCGGACGCGGCGCTGCAGCGCGTGGCCGGTTCGAAGCGCGATCCCGGCACCGTGCAAGTCGATGCAGATGCCTTCAACCGCGGCGACATCGTCGTCGATGCCACGGCCAGCGACGACATCGCCGCGCAACACGCCGACTGGCTTGCGCGCGGCATTCACGTCGTCACGGCCAACAA
>JACMKK010000240.1 GCA_014380115.1 Luteimonas sp.
ATGATTGGCGCGGGAACGGCGTGCAGCCCTGGTTACGCGAAGTCGCTCGGATCTGGCCGGAGGCACGGGAGGCGCTCGGCGATACCTTCGATGCCGGCCGCCTTTCGCGTGCGACCTATCGCGACGCCGTGCCGCGCCGCTGGTGGCGCAATCGCGTCGTCCTGACCGGCGACGCCGCGCATGCAATGAGCCCGCAACTCGGGCAGGGCGTGAACATGGCGCTGGTCGATGCGTTGGCCTTGCGCGACGCATTGCGTGGCAACCACGGACTCGATGCCGCGCTGCACGCTTACCAGCAGGCGCGTAGATCGCATGTCGATATCTATCATTTCTGGAGCCGTTGGCTGACGCCGTTGTTCCAGTCGGACCGCGATCTTGTCGCCGGGGTTCGCGACGCCGCATTCCTGCCGCTCGGCAGGATGCCTGGTGGGCGTGGCCACATGCTGCGCGTGCTGACCGGTACGCAACGCGGCGTCTTCGGCCGGCATGCGCTCGCTGCGGCATTCCTCGAGGCACTGGACCGGCCGAGCAACGCATTCAAATCGTGATTGCGCGACGCGACGGCGCCGCATCACCGGATCGCGATGGCAAGGCGTGGCAGGAGTGTCCTGGCTCGCCGGACACGCCGCTCCGCACGCCAGCCGCAATTGCGCGAGAATCGCGGTAGTTGTCCATGGACCCCGCCATGACCGCCTTTCAGACGCACACCGTCGACAACCAGCCGCCGGAATTCGCGCCGCGCGACCTGTGGGCTACCGATGCCGCGCTGCGCGAATCGGTCCTGCGCGAGAGCGACGATACGCATGCGGCGCGGTTGGCGGCCTACGGCGTGTTGGCGGGCGACGAACTCTATCGCCTCAGCTTCGACGCGCATCGCGACAAGCCGCGCCTGCGCACGCACGACCGCTTCGGTCATCGCATCGACACGATCGAGTTCCATCCGGCCTATCACCGGCTGATGGCGGCCGCGATCGGGCACGGCGTCGCAGGACTGTCATGGTCGCAGCCGCAACCGGGTGCGCATGTCGCGCGTGCGGCGCTGAGTTACCTGCACCACCAGGTCGAACCCGGCACCAGCTGCCCGCTGACGATGACGCACGCCGCGGTAGCGGTGTTGCGCCACGCGCCCGCGCTGGCCGAGTGGGCCGACAAGGCGGCCGCCGGCCACTACGATCCGCGTGACGTACCGATCGCCGACAAGGCCGGCGTCACGGTCGGCATGGGCATGACCGAGAAGCAGGGCGGCAGCGACGTGCGCGCCAACACCACGACGGCGACGCCGCATGCGGCGCACGGTACGGCCTCGCTGCACGAATACTCGCTGGTCGGGCACAAGTGGTTCTTCTCCGCGCCGATGTCCGACGGCTTCCTCGTGCTGGCGCAGGCAGCCGGTGGGTTGAGTTGTTTCCTGCTGCCACGGCGCCTCCCCGACGGGACCAAGAACGCGTTCCAGCTGATGCGATTGAAGGACAAGCTCGGCGACTGGTCGAACGCGTCGAGCGAAGTCGAGTTCACCGGCGCGAGTGCATGGCGCATCGGCGACGAGGGCCGCGGCGTCGCCACCATCCTCGAGATGGTGATGCTGACGCGGCTCGATTGCATGCTCGGTTCGGCTGCGGAGATGCGCATGGCACTGGCGCAGGCACTGCACCACGCATCGCACCGGCGCGCGTTCGGTAAGTTGCTGATCGAGCAACCGCTGATGCGCAACGTGCTGGCCGACCTCGCCCTCGAATCCGAAGCCGCGCTGGTGCTGTCGATGCGCGTCGCCCGCGCGGTCGATGCGACGCCGCGCGATCCGCGCGAAGCGGCGCTCGCACGCGTCGCCACCGCGATCGGAAAGTACTGGATCTGCAAACGCACGCCGGCTTTCGTCAACGAGGCGCAGGAATGCCTGGGCGG
>JACMKK010000241.1 GCA_014380115.1 Luteimonas sp.
CGGTCAGCGGCGTGGCGCCGTCGCAGTTGTCCGATACCTTCGGCGATGCGCGCGGCAGCGAACGCGCACACGAAGCACTCGACATCATGGCGCCGACCGGCACGCCGGTGCTCGCGGTCGCCGATGGCAGCGTCGAGAAACTGTTCGACAGCAAGCAAGGCGGACTCACCATCTACCAGTTCGAGCCGAGCGGCCGCTATGTGTACTACTACGCGCATCTGCAAAGCTTTGCGCCGGGCCTGGCCGAGAAGAAGGCGATCCGGCAGGGCGAAGTGATCGGCTACGTCGGCAGTACCGGCAATGCCAGTCCTGCAGCGCCGCACCTGCACTTCGCGATCTTCGTGCTGGGGCCGGAGCGGCAGTGGTGGAAGGGCACGCCAATCAACCCGTATCCGCTGCTCGGCGGGCGATAAACGGGCTGTGTGCGATGCCGCGCACCCCATGCTTGTCATCCCTCGCTGCGCTCGGGATGACAATGGTGGGTAAGCGTGGTCGGCGAGTAGTGTTTGGCCGGGACACAGCGTTGCGGGTGCTTGTCCGCGCACGCGACGCCCCGATGTTCTGACTGCGCGACCGATCGCGCGATTACGGACGAGATCAGGATGCAGCACCGCCTTCCCACCTATTTCCTCTCGCACGGCGGGGGCCCGTGGCCGTACATGAAAGCGCAACTCGGCGCGACGTACGACCAGTTGGAGGCGGCCCTGCAGGACATCCCGCGCCAGCTCGGCGAGTCTCCGAAGGCCGTTCTGATGGTGTCGGGTCACTGGGAAACCGCGCAGTTCGCGGTGATGGCGACGCCGAAGCCGCCGATGGTGTACGACTACGGCGGCTTTCCCGAGCACACCTATCGCGTGCAGTATCCGGCGCCGGGCGCACCTGCCCTGGCGATGCGCGTGCATGGCCTGCTCGACGCGGCCGGCCTGCCGTCGACCTTGGACGACCGCCAGGGCTACGACCATGGCGCCTTCGTGCCGATGGCGGTGATGTATCCGCAGGCCGACGTGCCGATGCTGCAGCTGTCGATCCGTCGCGGCTACGATCCTGCCGCGCATCTCGCCGCCGGCCGCGCGCTGGCGCCGTTGCGCGACGAGGGCGTGCTGATCGTCGGCAGCGGGCTGACCTACCACGACATGCGCAACATGGGCCCGTCGGGCAAGCTGGCGTCGGCGACGTTCGATCGCTGGCTCGACGAGACACTGGTCCATGCCGATCCGCGCGAACGCAGCGAGCACCTGCTGCACTGGACGCAGGCACCGGCCGCACGCGCGGCACATCCGCGCGAGGATCACCTGTTGCCGTTGATGGTGGCGGTGGGCGCGGCCGAAGACGACGCCGGGACGCGCATCTATCACGAAGAGGATGTCTTCGGCGGGATCGACGTGTCGAGTTTCCGCTTCGGTGCGGCTGCGATTGCCTGACCCCGCTCGTCACCCCAGCGAACGCTGGGATCCATTTTGATGTTGTTTTTTTGCTTGTCATCACCGCTTGCACCGATGACGAGACAGCAGATCAAGATGGATCCCGGCGTTCGCTAGGATGACGAACCAAGGTCAGCGCGAGGATCGTTCAGACCTACTCGAGCATCGGCTCCAGCACCTTCCACACATGATCCCGCAACTTCGGCTGCACGCTCGCCACCGGATGCAGGTTGTCGCCCTGGAACGCATCACGGTCGCGCGCGATCGGTTCCAGGAAGAACGGCAGCAAGGTGGCATCGAAGCGTTTGGCGAGATCCCGATAGCTGCGTTCGAATTCCTGCGTATAGGCTGCGCCGTAGTTCGGCGGGATGCGCATGCCGAGCAACAGCACTTCCGCGCCGACGCCATGCGCCGCGCCGATCATGCGGGCGAGGTTGGTGCGTGTCTGCCGCAGCGGCAGGCCGCGCAGGGCATCGTTGGCACCGAGTTCGATGACCACCACGGAAGGGCGATGCAGGACCACCTCGCGCACCACGCGCGCGGCGCCGCCGGCGCTGGTTTCGCCGCTGATGCTGGCGTTGACCACGCGCCAACCCGGCTTGGCACGGGCGATGCGCTCGCCGGTCAACGCCACCCAGCCCTGCGCCGGTGCCAGGCCGTAGGCGGCCGACAGCGAATCGCCCAGGACCAGCACGGTGCGCGGCTTAGGCCCCTGCGCCTGCGCCGCGGTGGTCGGTCCGGGCTGCGCGTTCGCCAGCAGCGCCAGCATCAGCAGAGCAGGACTTATGGCCCATTGAAGCCATCGCCGTGCCGCCCTATCTCTTGATTTCATGCAATTTCTCCAGACGGTCGGGCACATTAGGTGGTGCCCGATGGCAACGAGCGATGAAGGCAAACAACGATGATGGATTCCACGCGATGAATATGGCCGATAGCGCATTTCCACAAGTCGATACGCCGGCCGCCACGCCGCTCCCGCGCCGCGAGACCGCGCTGCAGGTCGCCGGTCTCGGCAAGCGCGTGCCGCTGCCGTCGGGCGAGCTGACCATCCTCGACGGCGTCGGTTTCTCGATCGCGCGCGGCGATACCGTCGCGATAGTCGGCGCGTCCGGTTCGGGCAAGAGCACGCTGCTGGCGTTGATGGCCGGCCTCGATACGCCGAGCAGCGGCACGGTCATGCTCGAAGGCGAGGCGATGTCGTCGCTCGACGAGGACGGCCGTGCACGCGTGCGCGGCGAGAAGGTCGGCTTCGTGTTCCAGAGCTTCCAGCTGCTGCCATCGCTCACGGCACTGGAAAACGTGATGCTGCCGCTGGAATTACGCGGCGATGCCGATGCCGAATCGCCGGCGCGCGCGATTCTGCAGAAGGTCGGTCTGGGCGAACGCCTCGGCCACTACCCGCGCCAGCTGTCCGGCGGCGAGCAGCAGCGCGTGGCGCTGGCGCGCGCATTCGTGACGCGGCCGTCGCTGCTGTTCGCCGACGAGCCGACCGGCAACCTCGACACGCACACCGGCCAGGCGATCATCGAACTGCTGTTCGACCTCAACGCCGAAGCCGGCACCACGCTGGTGCTGGTCACGCACGACGAACACCTCGCCGTGCGCTGCGGCCGCACCTTGCGCCTGGATGGCGGCGAGCTGGTGGCGCCGTGAAGGTGCTGCGCCTGGCGTGGCGCCAGTTGCTGCGCGACCTGAAAGCCGGCGACATCCGCATCCTGATCGCGGCGCTCACTCTGGCGGTGATCGCGGTGACCGCGGTCGGCTTCGTCACCGATCGTGCCGAGCGCGCGCTCGCGATCGAGGCCAATCGCCTGCTCGGCGGCGATGCCGTGGTGCGCGGCGATGCCCCGATCGCCGGCAGCGTGCGTGCGGCAGCGAATGCGCCGGGTCTGCAGCGCACCGAAACCGTCGAACTCGACAGCATGATCCGCGTCGGCGACGGCCCGGACGCCAACCTGCGGCTCGGCGATCTGCGCGCACTGGGGCAGGGCTTTCCGCTGCGTGGAAGTTTCCGCATCGCCGCCGCGGACGGCATCGAACGGGACGCCAATGCGATCCCGCAGCCGGGCACAGTCTGGATGAGCCGCGCCGGTGCCGACACGCTCGACGCAGCGGTCGGCGACACGGTCGCGATCGGCGAGTCGAAACTGCGCCTGGCCGCGCTGGTGCTGCAGGAGCCCGATGCGTCGATGGATTATTTCAACGTCGCGCCGAAGGTGTTCCTCAACCTGTCCGACCTGCCTGCGACCGGCCTAGTGCAGGAAGGCAGCCGCATCCGCTATCGCCTGGTCATCGCCGGCGATGCCACGGCGGTCGATCGCTTCACGAGCACCGTCAAGCCGGCGCTCGCGCGCGGGCAACGCCTGGAAACCATCGGCGATGCGCGTCCGGAGATCCGCTCCGCGCTAGATCGCGCCGGCCGCTTCCTCGGCCTCGCGGCACTGGTCTCGGTCGTGCTTGCGGCGGTGGCGGTCGCGATGGCGGCGCGGCGGCACAGCGAGCGTCATCTTTCCGGCGCCGCGGTGATGCGTTGCCTCGGTGCCAGCCAGCGCACGCTGGTCGGCATCCATGTCGGCGAGATGGTGCTGCTCGGCTTGTTCGCGAGCGCGCTCGGCGTGGCGATCGCATTCGGATTGCAATGGTTCGTCGGCGGCTGGCTCGAGCGCAGCCTGGCGCTGTCGATCCCGCCGGCAGGCTGGTTGCCTGCGCTGCAAGGCCTGGTCGTCGGCATGACCGTGCTGCTCGCATTCGGCGCGCCGCCGGTGCTCGCGCTGCGGCGCGTGTCGGCGTTGCGCGTGTTGCGGCGCGATCTCGACAGCACCGAGCCGAGCGCATGGCTGGTGGCGTTGGCCGGATTCGCCGGGATGGCGGCGTTGCTGTGGTGGAAGGCCGGCTCGGCGACGCTCGGCGGTGCGATGCTGGTCGGCATCGCCGCGACGCTTGGCGTTCTGGCGACGTTGGCGTGGCTGCTGATCGTGGTCGTGCGGCGCCTGCGCTCGCGCCTGCGCGGCAGCCTGCGCTACGGCCTGGCCAACGTGAGCCGCCGCGCAGGGACGAGCATCGCGCAGGTCTCCGCGCTGGGCCTCGGCCTCATGGCCCTGCTGCTGCTGACATTCGTACGCACCGACCTGCTCGATCGCTGGCAGCTATCGCTGTCCGAGGATGCGCCGAACCGCTTCATCATCAACGTGCAGCCGGAACAGATGCAGCCCGTGCGCGCGTTCATGGCCGAGCAGGGGCTGGCTGCGCCGACGCTGTATCCGATGGTCCGCGGCCGCCTGGTCGAACGCAACGGCAAGCCCGCGACCGGCGCGACGGTCGAGAGCGACGACCCGCAGGCACGCCGGCGCGCCGAGCGCGAGTTCAATCTTTCCAGTGCCGCAGCGCTGCGCGACGACAACAAGGTCACGGCAGGCACGTTCTGGAATGCCGCCAATCCGCCGCGCAGGCCGCAGATCTCGGTGGAGGAGGATTTCGCCGAATCGCTCGGCTGGAAACTCGGCGATCGCATCGCCTTCGACATCGCCGGCCAGCGCTTCGAAGCGCCGATCACGAGCCTGCGCAGCGTCGAGTGGGAAAGTTTCCGCCCGAACTTCTTCGTGATCGCCTCGCCGGGCGCGCTCGACGATTACCCGGCGAGCTACATCACCGCGGTCAGCGTGCCGCCGGCGAACACCCGCTTCACGGCTGGCCTGGTCGAGCGCTTCCCGAACCTGTCGGTGATCGACGTCGATGCGGTGCTCAAGCAGGTGCGCAGCACCGGCGACCAGGTCTCGAAGGTCGTGCAGGTGGTGTTCTGGTTCTCGCTCGCGGCCGGGGTGCTGGTGCTGCTGGCCGCGATCAGCGCCAGCCAGGACGAGCGCCTGCTCGAAGGCGGCGTAATGCGCGTGCTCGGCGGCAGCCGGCGGCAGCTGCGCATGGCGCAGGCGTCGGAGTTCGCGGCGATCGGATTGTTGTCGGGCCTGGTCGCGGCGATCGCCGCCTCGGTCCTGTCAGGCGTGGTCGCTACGCGCGTGTTCGACCTGCCGTGGGAAGCGAACTGGACGCTGGCCGCGGTCGGCGGCGGGCTCGGCATGCTGGCGGCGCTGGCGGCGGGCCTGTTCGCGACGCGCAGCGTGCTCGATGCGCCGCCTTCGGTAACGCTGCGCGAGTTGCAGGGATAAGGCCTTCGCGTGGCCGTGGCGTGCGCTGTGCGCACGATGTCGGCGATGGACATGCGCACAGCGCGCTGCGGCGGTCGCTGCAGGACGCGATCATCGACGCCTCGTGGCTACTTGCGCGGCGTCCAGGCGGCCCCACTTAAAAACCTCACGCACCGGAGGCCTGCATGGACCCCAGCCAGAACCCCAACGTTTTCCACGCCACCACGATCGTCTCGGTGCGCCGCGATGGCCGCGTCGTCGTCGCCGGCGACGGCCAGGTGACGCTCGGCAACACCGTGATGAAGGCCAACGCGCGCAAGGTGCGACGGCTCGGCAAGGACGGGCAGGTGCTCGCCGGTTTTGCCGGCGCGGCGGCCGATGCGTTCACGCTGTTCGAATTGTTCGAAGCCAAGCTCGAAAAACATGGCCAGCTGACGCGGGCCGCGGTCGAGCTGGCCAAGGATTGGCGCACCGAGCGCCGCTTCGGCAAGCTCGAGGCGCTGCTGGCGGTCGCCGACAGGGAAACCTCGCTGATCATCAGCGGCACCGGCGACGTGATCGAGCCCGAGGACGGCCTGGTGGCGATCGGTTCCGGCGGCATGTACGCCTTGTCGGCCGCGCGCGCATTGCTGTCGCACACCGCGCTCGATGCGCGTCGCGTCGCCGAGGAGGCGTTGAAGATCGCCGGCGACGTCTGCATCTACACCAACCAGAACATCGTGATCGAGGAACTCTGAGTTGTCGTGTCCGCGCAGGCGGCAACCCGGCGACCCGATTTTCCCCGCAAGACACTACATCCCCGCCCGCGCGGGGATCACGAGCACAGAGCATGCACAAGATCGAAAACACCAGCGCCACCATGACCCCGCGCGAGATCGTGCAGGAGCTCGACCGTCACATCGTCGGCCAGCAGGCCGCCAAGCGCGCGGTCGCGATCGCGCTGCGCAACCGCTGGCGCCGCATGCAGCTCGAACCGGAGCTGCGCGAGGAAGTGATGCCGAAGAACATCCTGATGATCGGCCCGACCGGCGTCGGCAAGACCGAGATCGCGCGGCGCCTGGCGACGCTCGCCAATGCGCCGTTCGTGAAGGTCGAGGCGACGCGCTTCACCGAGGTCGGTTACGTCGGCAAGGACGTCGAGCAGATCATCCGCGACCTCGCCGACACCGCCGTCAAGCTGTACCGCGAGCAGGCCAAGGCGCGCGTGCGCAATCAGGCCGAGGAGCGCGCCGAGGACCGGCTGCTCGACGCGTTGTTACCGAAGCGCAGCGTCGGCTTCGGCTTCGATCCCAATACCGTGCGTGAAGAGCCGTCGGCGCATGAAAGCGACACGCGAGTGAAACTGCGCCGGCAACTGCGCGCCGGCGACCTCGACGAGCGCGAGATCGAACTCGAACTCAGCGCGAGCGCCGGCCACGTCGACATCATGACCCCGCCCGGCATGGAGGAGATGGGCCAGCAGCTGCGGCAGATGTTCACCAATCTCGGCGGCGGCAAGACCCACAAGCGCACGCTCAGCATCCGCGCCGCGCGTCCGCAGCTGGTCGAGGAGGAAGCGGCGAAACTGGTCAACGAGGACGAGGTGCGCGAGGCCGCGATCGAGGCCTGCGAGCAGCACGGCATCGTCTTCATCGACGAGATCGACAAGGTCGCCAAGCGCAGCGAAGGCATGGGCGCAGACGTGTCACGCGAAGGCGTGCAGCGCGACCTGCTGCCGCTGGTCGAAGGCTCCACGGTCAGCACCAAGTACGGCGCGGTGCGCACCGACCACATCCTGTTCATCGCATCGGGTGCTTTCCACCTGGCCAAGCCCAGCGACCTGATACCGGAAATGCAGGGCCGTTTCCCGATCCGCGTCGAACTGTCGGCGCTGGACAAGGGCGATTTCGTGCGCATCCTCACCGAGCCGAAGGCGGCGCTGACGGTGCAGTACCGCGAGTTGCTGAAGACCGAAGGCGTCGAACTCGACTTCGCGCCCGATGCGATCGACCGCCTCGCCGAGATCGCGGCCCAGGTCAACGAGCGCCAGGAGAACATCGGCGCGCGGCGCTTGCATACCGTGCTCGAACGTCTGCTCGACACGCTCAGCTACGAAGCGCCGGATCGCGACGGCCAGGCCGTGACTATCGATCGCGCCTACGTCGACGCGCATTTGGGCGAACTGGTGCAGGATCCGGATCTGTCGCGTTACATTCTCTGATCGCGTGCTGCATCACATCGTAGGCTGGGTTGGCTGCATCAACCCAGCCACGGTGAATCAAAAGCGCCGGGTTGGTGGAGCCAACCCAGCCTACGTCGTGGCGTAGCGATGCGCTTGCCGCAGGTACGGCTCGATCGCGCGCAATTCCGCGAGGTCGTGCAGCTTGGCGACCTGTTGCACGCGACCTCGCGGGTCTTGGACGGTCTTGAAGAACAGCGGGTGCTCGACGACGCGATCGAGTTGCAGTGCCAGCCGCAACACATCCTTCATGAAGACCACGTCGGCGAAGATGCGGGTGGTGCGGAACAGCGCGTAGCGATCCTTGGCGACGATCTCGATATCCCCATAGGCCTTGGCGGTCCGTTCCAGCTCCTCGTACAGCGCGACGAGGTTGGCGGGTTTGTTCGCCAGCATCGCCGCGCGGTCGCCGGTGCCACAGCTGTGCCTGACATTGGCGCGGTTGAAGGTCCTTCCGCAATCGGGGCAGATCCACACGGGCGGCATGCGGGCGTTCCTGGGCTGGCGAGGCCAATGTAATCGAACCGGAGGCAGCAGGGCCCGTGGGAGGCGTAAATGCAGCGGGAATGCAGCGGACCGCATTGTTCGCCATCGCCGTGAGTCGTCCACCAGTCTCCCGAAGCCTGCGGACCTCAGCCCGATTCCGCCGCAGCGGCCGGCGACTGCGCTACGATCCGGCCCTCACACAGCCGTAGGAGAATGCGATGGTCAGTACCAGCGTGCCGCAGCCGCAGCCCGAGACCGCATCCGCAGCGGTCCCCGCTTCGCGCATGGCCTTGGTGGTGGTCACCTCGCTGTTCTTCATGTGGGGCTTCCTGACCTGCCTCAACGACATCCTGATCCCGCACCTCAAGGCCACCTTCTCGCTGAACTACGCGCAGTCGATGCTGATCCAGTTCACGTTCTTCGGCGCGTACTTCCTGATGTCGCTGCCGGCCGGCAAGCTGGTCTCGCGCGTGGGCTACAAGCACAGCATCATCGTCGGCCTGGCGATCGCCGGCCTCGGCGCGCTGTTGTTCTGGCCGGCCGCGCAGTTGCGCGTGTACGAGCTGTTCCTCGGCGCACTGTTCGTGCTCGCCACCGGCATCACCATCCTGCAGGTTGCGGCCAATCCTTACATGACGCTGCTCGGGCCCGAGCGCACCGCGTCGAGCCGGCTCAACCTGGCGCAGGCGTTCAATTCGCTCGGCACCGCGATCGCGCCACTGTTCGGCGGCATGCTGATCCTGACCGGAGCGGTGCTCGGTGCGGAGCAGTTGGCGGCGCTGTCGGCACCGGAACAACTCGCCTACCAGACGCAGCAGGCGCAATCGGTGCAGGTGCCGTACATCGGCCTGGCACTGGCGTTGTTCGCGCTCGCCGTCGTGGTGTGGCTGTTCCGGCTGCCCGCGATCGCCACCGACGGCGGCACCGCGACCAGCCTCGGCGTGCTGCGCCATTCGCACGTGCGGCTCGGCGTGATCGCGATCTTCGCCTACGTCGGCGCCGAGGTCGCGATCGGCAGCTTCCTCGTCAACTACCTGTCGCAGCCGGAGATCGGCGCGATGACCGAGCAGCACGCCACGCGTTACGTGTCCGCGTACTGGACCGGCGCGATGGTCGGCCGCTTCATCGGCGCGGCGCTGCTGCTGCGCATCGATCCGGGCAAGCTGCTGGCGGTGTTCGCCGGGATCGTCGTCGTGCTGCTGGGGATCACCATGACCAGCGACGGCATGACCGCGGTCTACAGCATCGTCGCGATCGGGCTGTTCAACTCGATCATGTTCCCGACGATCTTCACCCTCGGTGTCGCCAAGCTCGGCGTGCAGACCGACAATGCCTCGAGCCTGCTGGTGATGGCGATCGTCGGCGGCGCGCTGGTGCCGCTGGCGCAGGGCTTTCTGGCCGACCGCATCGGCATCCAGCCGGCGTTCGTGCTGCCGCTGCTGTGCTACCTGTACATCATGTACTACGGCTTGCGCGGCTCGCGCGTGAGGGATGTGCCGGCGGTGCGATAATCGCGCCATGAACAACGTCAACGGCGACGACAAC
>JACMKK010000242.1 GCA_014380115.1 Luteimonas sp.
CTTCGGCGGCGAGCGCTGGGATGCCAACCTCGGCTTGCGTTTCGTGCGTACCGAGGAGGAGATCACCAACTACGTCAACGCCGATCCGGCCGACCCGGACGCGATCACGACCTCGGCGTTCGGCGCTTTCAAGAAGGTGCGCACCAACAGTACCTACAACGACTGGCTGCCGAGCGCGAATCTCCGCTACAAGCTCAACGACGACATGGTGCTGCGCTTCTCCTTGTCGCGCACGCTGACACGGCCGGATTTCTCGGCCCTCGCCGGCGCGGTCAGCCTCAGTCCACCGGCCGCGGTGGGTGGCATCGGAACCGGCACGGGCGGCAACCCGCTGCTCGAGCCGATCATCTCGACCAACCTCGATGCGACCTTCGAGTGGTACTACGCGGAGCGCGCGCTGTTCTCGTTCGGCGTGTTCCACATGGATATCGACAATTACGTGGCGCTCGGCACCGACCGCCAGGCCTACTTCACGATCGATGCCCAGCGGCCGCAGGGTGAACTCATCCAGTACGACCTCACCGTCCCGGTCAACTCGAACGCCAAGGTCAAGGGCTTCGAGCTGGCGTGGGAGCAGCCGTTCGGCGAGTACTTTGGCGGATTTGCGAACTACACCTACGCTGACGGCGATACCGAGGACGGCACGGCGATGCTCGGCACCTCGAAGAACACCTACAACGTGGGTGCGTACTTCGAGAACGAGCGCTTCAACGCCCGTGTGAACTACACCTACCGCTCCGAGTTCTTCAGTGGCCTCGACCGCGCTTCGGCGTTCTACCAGGACGAAATCGACAATGTTTCGGCTTCGTTCGGCTACAAGATCAACGACAACTTCTCGCTGGCGCTTGACCTGATGAACCTCAACAATCCGAAGACCAAGTACTACGCCGAAAACAGGGACCGTCCGCGCTCGATCTATGAGAACGGCCGGCAGTACTACCTCAATCTGCGCTTCAAGTTCTGAGGCCGCAGTTTCCTCGGGATTGACCTCAGCGGGCCCGGACTTGTCCTGGCCCGCTTTTTTTTGGAATGCTTGATAACAACCGCAAGGACGAAGCGATGATGCGATTCGCACCCTTCCGCCATTCGGCATCGATCGTCTCAGCCGTGCTGCTGGCGATCGCGCTGACTTGCGCGGCCGCGCAAGCCGTCGCGGCTACGGCCCGGCCCGCGTTGATTCCCGCACCGGCGTCGCTGACGCCTGCCGAGGGGGGCTTCGACGTGAATGCCGATACCCTCGTCCATGCCTCGGGGCCACAGGCGCTCGCCGCCGCCCGGCAATTCGTCGAACTCGTCGCGAAATCAGGCCACGGCAAGCTGAAGATCGTCGAGCGCGCGCGCAGTGATGCGCCTGGGATCGTGTTCGCAATCGAGCAGGCCTCCTCCGCACCGACATCGCCCGAGGCGTATTCGCTGAACGTCACACCGCAGGGCATCCGCATTTCCGCCAGTGACGAACGCGGATTGTTCTACGGCGCGGTGACGCTCTGGCAGTTGATGACCGAGCATTCCGGCAAGGCGGTCCGCGTGCCTGCGCTGCGCATCGACGACGTGCCGCGCTTCGCCTGGCGCGGTCTGATGCTCGACTCGGCGCGCCACTTCCGGAGCGTCGACGAGATCAAGCAGCTGCTCGATGCGATGGCGTGGCACAAGCTCAACACCTTCCACTGGCATCTGACCGACGATCAGGGCTGGCGCATCGAGATCCGCAAGTACCCGAAGCTGACGCAAGTCGGCGGCTGCCGCATCCCGGCCGGCGATGGCGGCATCGATCCGCGCAGCGGCGAGCCCAGGCCGTATTGCGGCTACTACACGCAGGCGCAGATCCGCGACGTGGTGCGCTACGCGGCCGAGCGCCATATCGAAGTGGTGCCGGAGATCGACGTGCCCGGCCATGCGCAGGCAGCCGTCGCTGCGTATCCGAAGCTCGGCAACGTCGAAGGCGCCACGCGTGTTTCGGCGGACTGGGGCGTGCACACCTATCTGTTCAATGCCGAAGAGGACACGTTCCGCTTCCTGGAGGACGTGCTGTCGGAAGTCGTCGATCTGTTCCCGGGACGCTACGTGCACATCGGTGGCGATGAGGCGGTCAAGCAGCAATGGCAACAGTCGCCGCGCGTGCAGGCGCGGATGCGTGCGCTGGGCGTGGCGAACGAAACCGAATTGCAGGGTTATCTGGTGAAGCGCCTCGAGACTTTCCTGCAGGCGCGCGGCAAGCGCCTGATCGGGTGGGACGAGATCCTGGA
>JACMKK010000243.1 GCA_014380115.1 Luteimonas sp.
GACGCCGGCAGCGGCATCGCGCAACGCAGGCAGGCGTGGCGATTCCATGGCAGCGACCTCGCGCAGGCCCCGCAAAGATCGCGCTGCGCCTGGCCGCGCTCGCCGCAGACCAGGCAGCGTGCCGGCCAGAGCCGGTCGATGAGGCGCGATTCAATCGCCTCGACCGCGGCCTCGCCAACCGCGAGCTCGTCAACCACGGCCACGGCATTCCGGTTGACAGACGCAGGCATGCTTTCCAGACTCTTCCGTCCGCCTCGCCGCGTCCGTCAGGGTTTGCCCATGCCAGCCGTCAGCCCACTGCGTAACGATTGGCAGCGTGCCGAGATCGAGGCGTTGCTCGCACTGCCGTTCACCGAGCTGCTGCATCGCGCCGCCAGCGTGCATCGCGAGCATTTCGATCCGGCCGAAGTCCAGGTCAGCACCTTGTTGTCGGTGAAGACCGGCGGTTGCCCGGAGGACTGCGCCTATTGCCCGCAGGCGCAGCGTTATCACACCGGCGTGGAGGCCTCGAAGCTGATGAGCACCGAGGCGGTGCTCGAGAAGGCCAGGCAGGCCAAGGCAGCCGGCGCCTCGCGCTTCTGCATGGGCGCGGCTTGGCGCTCGCCGAAGGACCGCGACATCCCGAAGGTCGCGGCCATGATCCGCGAGGTGAAGGCACTGGGCCTGGAGACTTGCGCCACGCTCGGCATGCTCAGCGGCACGCAGGCAACGGCGCTCAAGTCCGCCGGCCTCGACTACTACAACCACAATCTCGATACCGCGCCGGAGTTTTACGGCGAGGTCATCCATACGCGCGAATTCCAGGACCGCCTCGACACCCTGTCGCACGTGCGCGACGCGGGCATGAAGACCTGCTGCGGCGGCATCGTCGGCATGGGCGAGAGTCGCGCGCAACGCGCCGGCCTGCTACAGGCGCTGGCAAACCTGCCGGCGCATCCGGATTCGGTGCCGATCAACCGCCTGGTGCAGGTCGAGGGCACGCCGCTGGCCGGCACAGCCGAACTCGATGCGTTCGAATTCGTGCGCACGATCGCGGCCGCGCGCATCGTCATGCCGCAGTCGATGGTGCGGCTGTCGGCCGGACGCGAATCGATGAGCGACGAACTGCAGGCCCTGTGCTTCGCCGCCGGCGCCAATTCGATCTTCTACGGCGAGAAGCTGCTGACGACCGGCAATCCCGATACCGAGCGGGATATGGCGCTGTTCGCGCGGCTGGGCTTGCGGCCGATGGCGGTGGTTGAGACCGCCGGCACAGTGCATGCCGGGATAGTCGAGGACATTGTCGCCTCGCCCCGTTCCTGCGCAGCCTGACGATGACCCGTCCCAACCTGCACGACCGCGTCGAAGCTGCACGCAAACAACGCGAAGCTCTGGGCCGCACGCGCGTGCGCCGCACGATCACGCGCCGCGACGGCGTGCGCTGCGAACTCGACGGCCGCTGGCTGCTGAATTTCTGCAGCAACGACTATCTTGGCCTGTCGCAGCAGTTCGCCGTCGTCGACGCGCTGCAGAACACCGCCTCGCGCGAAGGCGCCGGCGGCACTGCCTCGCATTTGGTGTCCGGCCATCACGCCGCGCACGAAGCGCTGGAGCAGGAACTCGCGAGCTGGCTCGGCTATCCGCGCGCGCTGGTCTTCGGCAGCGGCTATCTCGCCAACCTCGCGGTCCTGCAGGCGCTGCTCGGCGAGGACGACGTCTGCGTGCAGGACCGCCTCAACCACGCCAGCCTGGTCGATGCCGCGCACCTGAGCGGCTGTCACCGGCGTCGTTATCCGCATGCCGACGCCGGAGGCGCGCTGCGCCAGTTGGCCGCCGTGCCCAAGGTCGCGGCAATGCTCGTGACCGATGGTGTCTTCAGCATGGATGGCGATGTCGCGCCGCTGCAAATGCTGACGCTGGCCGCACGCATGCAGC
>JACMKK010000020.1 GCA_014380115.1 Luteimonas sp.
GCCGTGTCGGCGGGCGCGGTCGTCGGCTCGCTCTTGCGCTGGGGCGCGGGCATCTGGCTGAACGCGCGCTGGGCCGGCTTTCCGCTCGGCACGCTGTTCGTCAACTGCGTCGGCGGCCTTCTCATCGGCGCTGTCCTGTTCTGGCTCGAGCGCTCGCCCAACGAGCTGCTGCGCCTGCTCCTCGTCACCGGGCTGCTCGGCGGCTTCACGACGTTCTCGGCGTTCTCGGCCGAGTCGCTGATCATGTTGCAGCGCGGCCAGCTCTTGCTCGCGCTCGGCCACACGCTGGCCCACGTGATCGGCGCGCTCGCCTGCGCGGCGGTCGGTTTCCGCCTCGCCCAGGCTGTCCTCTTGCGCTGAGTCAAGGCGCGGGCAGGGCGCTGCCTTGAAAACTCCGCGTTGGCGCCCAACCTCTGCACGACCGGAGGACATCCCGACATGAGAGCGGACAAATTCACGACCACGATGCAAGAAGCCCTGGGCGACGCCCAGAGCCTGGCAGTCACCCGCGACAACCCCTACATCGAGCCGGCCCACGTGCTGGCTGCCATGCTCGCCCAGGCCGACGGGCCGAAGGCGCTGCTTGCCCGCGCGGGCGTCAATGTCGCCAAGCTGCAGGAGGGCCTCGAGGACGCGATGAAGCGCCTGCCGCAAGTGCAGGGCGGTGAGCAGGTCCAGCCGGGACGCGAGCTCGGCGCCTTGCTCCAGGCGACCGAGAAGGAGGCCAGCAAGCGCGGCGACCAGTTCATCTCGAGCGAGCTGTTCGTTCTCGCCGCCGCCGAGTCGAAGGCCTCGATCGGCGCGCTCCTGCGCGAGTACGGCGCCAACCGCAAGTCGCTCGAAGCGGCGATCGACGCCGTGCGCGGCGGCCAGAAGGTCGACAGCGCCGAGGCCGAAGGCCAGCGCGAGGCGCTGAAGAAGTACACGATGGACCTGACCGAGCGCGCCAGAAAGGGCAAGCTCGACCCCGTGATCGGCCGCGACGACGAGATCCGGCGCGCGATCCAGGTGCTGCAGCGGCGCACCAAGAACAATCCGGTGCTGATCGGCGAGCCCGGCGTCGGCAAGACGGCCATCGTCGAGGGCCTGGCGCAGCGCATCGTCGCCGGCGAGGTGCCCGATTCGCTCAAGGAAAAGCGTGTTCTCGTCCTCGACATGGCGCTCCTCCTCGCCGGCGCGAAATACCGCGGCGAGTTCGAGGAGCGGCTCAAGTCGGTGCTGAAGGAAGTCGCCCAGGACGAAGGCCAGACGATCGTCTTCATCGACGAGCTCCACACCATGGTCGGCGCCGGCAAGGCCGAGGGCGCGATCGACGCCGGCAACATGCTCAAGCCCGCGCTCGCGCGCGGCGAGCTGCACTGCATCGGCGCGACCACGCTCGACGAGTACCGCAAGTACGTCGAGAAGGATGCCGCGCTGGAGCGCCGCTTCCAGAAGGTGTACGTCGGCGAGCCGAACGTGGAGGACACGATCGCGATCCTGCGCGGCCTGAAGGAGCGCTACGCCGTGCACCACGGCGTCGAGATCACCGATCCGGCGATCGTCGCCGCGGCCACGCTGTCGCATCGCTACATCGCCGATCGCCAGCTGCCCGACAAGGCCATCGACCTGATGGACGAGGCCGCGTCGCGCATCCGCATGGAAATCGATTCGAAACCTGAGGAGATGGACCGCAAGGAACGCCGCCTGATCCAGCTCAAGATCCAGCGCGAAGCGCTGAAGAAGGAGAAGGACGCCGAATCGAAACAGCGGCTGGCCGACCTGGAGGCCGAGATCGGCACGCTCGAACGCGAGTTCAACGATTTGCTGGAAGTGTGGAAGGCCGAGAAGGCGACGCTGCAAGGCGCGACCAAGCTCAAGGAGCAGATCGAAGCTGCGCGCCTGGAACTGGAGGCCGCGCAGCGTCGCCAGGACTATGCGCGCATGAGCGAGCTGCAGTACGGCACGCTGCCGGAGCTCGAGAAGCAGCTCAATGTCGCGCAGGAAGTCGAGACGAAGGGCTTCACGCTGCTGCAGGACAAGGTCACGGCCGAGGAGATCGCCGAGGTCGTGTCGCGCTGGACCGGCATCCCGGTCAGCAAGATGCTCGAAGGCGAGCGCGAGAAGCTGCTGCAGATGGAATCGCACCTGCACGCACGCGTGGTCGGCCAGGACGAAGCGATCAAGGCGGTGTCGGATGCGGTGCGCCGGACACGCGCCGGATTGAGCGATCCGGACCGGCCGAGCGGATCGTTCCTGTTCCTCGGGCCGACCGGCGTCGGCAAAACCGAACTGTGCAAGGCGCTCGCGGAATTCCTGTTCGACAGCAACGACGCGATGGTGCGCATCGACATGAGCGAGTTCATGGAGAAGCACGCGGTCAGCCGCCTGGTCGGTGCGCCTCCGGGCTATGTCGGCTACGAAGAGGGCGGCTATCTGACCGAAGCGGTGCGTCGCCGTCCGTACAGCGTGATCCTGCTCGACGAAGTCGAGAAGGCGCATCCGGATGTCTTCAACATCCTGTTGCAGGTGCTCGACGATGGCCGTCTGACCGATGGCCAGGGCCGCACCGTCGACTTCCGCAACACCGTCATCGTGATGACCTCGAACCTCGGCTCGCAGATGATCCAGCGTGTCTACGAGGAGGACGGCGGCGGTGATTCCGCCGAGAGTTACACGCAGATGAAGGCCGGCGTGATGGCGGTGGTGCAGTCGCACTTCCGTCCGGAATTCATCAACCGTCTCGACGACATCGTCGTGTTCCATCCGCTCGACAAGGCGCAGATCAAGGAAATCGCCAAGATCCAGATGCGCGGCCTCGAGAAGCGGCTGGCCGAACGCGGTATCCGCATCACGGTCAGCGACAAGGCTTTCGAACTGCTCGGCAACGTCGGCTTCGACCCGGTCTATGGCGCGCGGCCGCTCAAGCGCGCAATCCAGCAGCAATTGGAGAATCCGCTCGCGCAGAAGATCCTCGGCGGCGAATTCGGCAGCGGCGATACCGTGCAGGTCGATGCCGATGGCGGCAAGCTGGTCTTCGCCAAAGGCTAACGGGCGGCGCGAGAGCGCACTCGATCTGTCTGGCTCCTCGCTTCAGCTCCTTCCCCCGCGCAGCGGGGGAAGGTTGGGATGAGGGTGCGTGGATCCGCGGTCGCAAGCGACTTAGATGCATCGAAAGCGAAAACATGACGCCGCCACTCGAAGCGTCATCTCAACCCGATCCATGCGGCTCCGGCAGCCCCGCCCTAACCCTCCCCCGCAAGCGGGGGAGGGAACTGCTTCAGGGCACGCGGTCATCAATGGATTCCGGAAGCCTGCTCCAGCTCCATCCCCCGCGCAGCGGGGGAAGGTTGGGATGGGGGTGCGTGGATACGCGATCACTACTGAATGCAGATGCCTGCAACGCAACAGCATCGCAGCGCCGCGCTTGATGTTTGCTATCGACTCGATGCATGCGGCTCCGGCGACCCCCACCCTAACCCTCCGCCGCAAGCGGAGGAGGGGACTGTTTCAGGGCGCGGTCATCTATGGATTCCGACACTCGCTTCAGCTCCTTCCTCTGCGCAGCGGGGAAGGCTGGGATGGGGTAGCGCGTTCAGATCGCTCACTCGGAACGCGGCTCGCCCTTCGCTTCCTTATAGGCCTGCGGGATGCCGGGCTCGAGATAGAAGCCGCGGAAGGCGCGGATGCGCGCCGGATCGCTGCCGGCAAACTGTTTCTCGAAGTCCGGCAGCGTGATCTCCTTCTGCATCTGCTCGAGCGTCCTGCCGTCGGCGACCGCCTTGCGCACCTGCGTGCGCGTTTCGGTGAGCAGCGCGGACAGCTGTTGCAGGTAGCTGTCGTCGCTCATGACCTCGCCGTGGCCGGGCACGATGCGGGCCGGCTCGAGCGCGCGCATCGCGGCCAGGACTTCGATCCATTCGGAATGGTAGGAGCCGAACGAATAAGGCGTAGGCGCGACGACGACATCGCCGGCCACCAGGGTCTTGGTGTTCGCGTCCCAGACCACGAGATCGCCGGTGGTGTTGGCCTTGCCGAAATGGCGCACGGCGACGCTGCGTCCGCCGAGGTCGAACGTCGCGGTCTCCGTAATGGTCTCGTCCGGCGCGTCCCAGCGCGTATCGGACGATGTCGCCAGCCAGTGCTTGATCAGCGCCGAGTCCACGCGGAAACTCTCGCGCTGGTCTTCGGTCAGCACCACGCCCTTCGATGTCTTGCCGGTCGCGACGGCCTTGTCGAGCTTCGCCGGATAGGCCTTGAGCTCGTCCATCTGCTTGGTCGCCCAGTCGGCATAGGTCTTCGCGCCCATGCGCGCGGTCTCGGCGTGCTGGATGACCACCAGCTCCGGATACGCCTGCTGGAAGACGAAGTTCGACATCAGGTGGTCGCCGTGCCAGTGCGTATTGACCAGGTAACGCACCGGCGGTGCGCCGCTGGCGCGGATCTCCTCGATCATGCGGCGTGCAAGCCCCGGGTACTGGCCCGAGTCGACGACCAGGCTGTAGCGTTTGCCCGAGATCAGCGTGACGTTGCCCTGCACCACGCCACCGGGCGAGTCGTTGGCGATGAAGGAGATGACGCCTTCGGCGACGTCGACCTTGCGGTAATCCTGCTGCCAGTCGGAGGGTTGCGCATGCGCTGTTCCCAGCACAAGCGCGCAGAGAAAGCAGGGAAGGGAGCGCATGGTGCCGGCCTCGGTCTGGAACGATGCGGGCAGCATTGGCCCGCTGCAGCCTGCCGTCCCCTGCCGGAAGCCATGCATGCCGCTGCCCGCCGCCGAACGCACAATCACGGCAGGCGTTGCCGCCAACCGCTGCATGTGCAGCCATGCAGAGACCTAGGTAGCCGCCGCCCGCAGCGAACGATATGGCGGCGTCGCCATCACCATTTCCGCGAGCGAGTAGGCCAGCTCGCGCTCCGCCAGCACCGCGCCGTCGGCGCCGTGCGCGAGCAGGTGCTTGACCTCGTTGTCGCTATGCGCGCGCGCCAGCACGGTAATTTCTGGATTGATGACCTTAAGCCGCGCGATCGTCTCGCCCGCTTCCAGCGCGTTCGGGATCGCGAACACGGCCAGCTTCGCGCGCTCGGGCGCCGCTTCGAGCATCACGCGTTCGGACGCGGCGTTGCCGCGCACCGCATGCAGCCCCGCCGCGCGTGCCTTGGCGATCAGGTCGACGTCGTCCTCGACCACCACCACCGGCACGCCGCGATCGTGCAGCAGGTGCACGAGTTGGCTGCCGACGCGGCCGTAGCCGACGACGATGGCATGGCCGGTGACTTCGTCGGGGACACGATGCAATTCCGCCAGCTCTGCGCGTGCTGTCTCGGCGTCCTTCTCTTCCTTGATGTTCTGCCTGGCCTGCCAGCGGTCGAGCAGCGTGAACAGGAACGGATTGACGATGATCGACAACAGCGCGCCGGCGAGGATCAGGTCGTGGCCTTCCTGCGGCAGGATCTTCAGCGTCAGGCCGAGGCCGGCCAGGATGAAGGAGAACTCGCCGATCTGCGACAAGCTCACCGAGATCGTCAGTGCCGTGCCCATCGGCAACTTCATCAGCCGCACGAAGGCGAACGAGACCGAGGCGTTGCCGAGGATGATGATCAGCAAAGTCGCCACCACCAGCCACGGGTGCTCCAACAGGATGCTCGGATCGAACAGCATGCCGACCGAGACGAAGAACAGCACCGCGAAAGCATCGCGCATCGGCAGCGAATCCTGCGCCGCCTTATGGCTGAACTCGGACTCGTTCAACAGCATGCCGGCGAAGAACGCGCCTAGCGCGAACGACACGTCGAACAGTTGCGCCGCGCCGAAGGCGACGCCGAGCGCGATCGCCAGCACGCAGAGCGTGAACAGTTCGCGCGAGCCGGTGCCGGCGACGCGCTCGAGGATCCACGGGATCACGCGGCGGCCGACGATCAGCATCACCGCGATGAAGGCACCGACCTTCAGCAGCGTCCACACCAGCGCGACCACGAAGCGGCCAAGGCTGGCATCGCCGCTTGCGCTGCCTTCGCCCAGCACCCCTGCGACCGCCGGCAGCAGCACCAGGGCGAGCACCATCGCCAGGTCCTCGACGATCAGCCAGCCGATCGCGATCTTGCCGCGCCTGGTTTCCAGCAACCGCCGTTCCTCCAGCGCGCGCAGCACGACCACGGTGCTGGCGACCGACAGGGCGAGGCCGAAGACCAGGCCGTTCAACGGTGTCCAGCCCAGCATCCGGGCGAATCCGAATCCTAGGGCGGTAACGAAGGCGATCTGCGCGAGCGCACCGGGCAGCGCGATGGCCTTCACTGCCATCAGGTCGCGCAGCGAGAAGTGCAGGCCGACGCCGAACATCAGCAGGATCACGCCAATCTCGGCCAGCTGCGGCGCGAGTGTCTGGTCGGCGACGAAGCCCGGTGTGAACGGACCGGCGATGATGCCGGCGATCAGGTACCCCACCAACGGCGACAACCGCAAACGTTGCGCGAGCAGTCCCAGCACGAAGGCCAGCACGAAACCCATGCACAGCAGGGCGATCAGCGAGGTGTTGTGGGGCATCGGGACTCCCGTCGCGGACTGCGTATGAGCGTCATGCTCGCACACCGCCGTAGTGGGTCGCGTGCACGCGTGCGTCGCCGAACGCGCTCTTGCTGCCTGGTTCTTTGGCGCCAATGCACGAAAAAGCAGCCATGAACTGGCACAATCCGGGTTCGCGGCGGCCTCGTGCCGGCCGCCTTCTGTAGAATCCGCGCCCCATGATCTCTTTCCGCAATTTCGCCCTGCGCCGCGGCGAACGCCTGCTGCTGTCCGATGTCGACCTGACCCTGCACGCCGGCTGGCGCGTGGGCGTGGTCGGCCGCAACGGCACCGGCAAATCCTCGTTGTTCGCTGCCGTGCGCCACGAGATCGAGGCCGACCGCGGCGATCTCGACGTGCCCAACCGCGTGCGCATCGCCAGCATCGCGCAGGAGATGCCGTCGCTTCCCGATGCGGCGATCGACTTCGTGCTGGCGGGCGATGCGGCCGTGCACGACGCGCTGCAGGCCGAAGCCAATGCCTTCGCCAACGAGGACTGGGAAGCGGTCGCCGAAGCGCATCATCGCCTCGAGGAAGTCGGCGGCTACGACGGTGCGGCGCGCGCCGGCAAGCTGCTGCACGGGCTTGGCTTCCCGGCCGAGACGCACCAGCGCGCGGTGTCGACGTTCTCCGGCGGCTGGCGCGTGCGCCTGAACCTGGCGCGCGCGCTGATGACGCCCTCCGATATGCTGCTGCTCGACGAACCGACCAACCACCTCGACCTCGACGCGGTGCTGTGGCTGGAACAATGGCTGCTGAAGTATCCCGGCACGCTGCTGCTGATCTCGCACGACCGCGAGTTCCTCGACAACGTCACCACGCACACGCTGCACCTGCACGGCGGCAAGGCCAAGCTCTACGCCGGTGACTACACGTCGTTCGAACGGCAGCGCTCCGAACAGCTGCGCCTGCAGCAGATCACGCACGAGAAGGCGCAGGCCGAGCGCGCGCACCTGCAGAGCTTCATCGACCGCTTCAAGGCCAGCGCGGCCAAGGCCAAGCAGGCGCAGTCGCGCGTCAAGCGCCTGGCGAAAATGGCCGGCACCGAAGCGGTGCGCGCCGAGCGCGAGGTGCGCATCGATTTCCCGCAGCCGCTGAAGCTGCCGAATTCGCTGTTGCGCCTGAACCACGCTGATTGCGGGTATGCCGCTTCGCCCCTTCCCCCGCGTGCGGGGGAAGGCCGGGATGGGAGTAAGGCTGTTGGCGAAAAGCCGCACCCCCACCCCAACCCTCCCCCGCAAGCGGGGGAGGGAGCAATTACGATCCTGCACGACGTCGGCTTCGGCCTCGAAGCCGGCGACCGCATCGGCCTGCTCGGCCCCAACGGCGCGGGCAAGTCGACACTCGTGAAAACACTGGTCGGCGAATTGCCGTTGCTCACGGGCGAGCGCTACGCGCACGGTGACCTGCGCATCGGTTACTTCGCCCAGCACACGGTCGAGGCGTTGGTCGCCGGCACGTCGCCGATCGATCACCTGCGCGAGCTGTCGCCGCCGAACGTGCCGACGCAGCAGTTCCGCGATTTCCTCGGCAAGTGGAGTTTCCCTGGCGATCGCGCGTTCGAAAGCA
>JACMKK010000244.1 GCA_014380115.1 Luteimonas sp.
CGTTCGCGCAGTTCCGGGTAGCGCAGCACCGATTCGTGGCGCGCGCCGTCGAACACGATGTGCTCGTAGACCTCGTCGGACAGCAACACGATGTCCGTGTCGCGCAGCAGCTCGGCCACGGCGCGCATGTCGGCGGCCGACAGCATCGCTCCGGACGGGTTGTGCGGGCTGTTGATCATCAGCATTCGCGTCCTCGGCGTGATCGCATCGCGCACGCGTTGCCAGTCGGGCGCAAAGCTGTGCGGATCGAGCGGCACGTGCACCGCGCGCGCGCCGGCGAGGTCGATCGCCGGCTCGTAGCAGTCGTAGCAAGGGTCGAGCACGATCACTTCCTCGCCCGGTCGCACCACGGCCTGGATGGCGTTGAAGATGGCCTCGGTGGCGCCGCTGGTCACCGTGATCTCGCGGTCGGCATCGGGGCGATGGCCATACACGCGCTCGGTCTTGGCGGCGATCGCCTGCCGCAGCGCCGGGATGCCGGTCATCATCGCGTACTGGTTGTGCCCGGCACGCATGGCCTTGTCGAGTTCCTCGACCAGCCGCGCCGGCACCGCGAAATCGGGAAAGCCCTGCCCGAGGTTCACCGCGCCCTGCTCGGCGGCGAGTTGCGACATCACCGTAAAGATGGTGGTGCCGACCTTGGGCAGCTTGGTAACGACCTTGCTCATGCCTGCTCCGTATAGGAATTGCCGGCGGCAAATTCCAATTCCGTGACGCGTCGAGTTTACGGACCGGGGATGATCGGTTAAACCTTCCACATGCAGATCGATGATCAGGCGCGCGTCGCCACCCTGTTCGCCGCGTACCTGGCGGCGGAGTACAGCTGGGAACTGGACAACGCCTGGTACGCGCTGCGGATCGGGCATCCGGCGCTCGAACTGGAGGCGGCGTTTCCCGAGGCCGCGAGCTTCAGCCTGTTGTCGGCCTGGAACCCGCAGTCGGTGCCGCGGCCGGACGTGGTCAATCGCAGCGAGGACCAGCAGCTGCAGCTCGTGCTGGAATCCAGCGGACTGCAGTTCCGTCCCGCCTTCGCCGCCGCCACCAACCGCGCCTGGCGGGAACCGAGCTGGATCGTGGTGGACCTGTCGCTGACCGGCCTCGACGCGCTGGCGCAGCGGTTCGGTCAACTGGGCACGCTGCTGTGGCGGCGCGGCGAGCCCGGCCGGCTGCGCATGTATGCCGCCGAGCCGGTCCGCGATCCCGACTACGCCGTCCACGACTGCGTCGACTGGGTAAAATGACGGCCCTGCGACCGCGCCTGCGGTCGATGTGCCGCCGATGCCCGACCTGAATCCGTCCGCCCCGCCGCTGCTTGCCGCACGCGGCCTGAGCTTCGCGCGCAACGATGCGCCGGTGTTCGGGCCGCTGTCGTTCGACGTTGACGCCGGCGAGGCCTTGCTGGTACGGGGCGGCAACGGCGCCGGCAAGACCACGCTGCTGCGCGTGCTCGCCGGACTGCTGCGCGCCGATGCTGGGAACGTCGACCTCGATGGTCGATCCGCGCGCGCCGGCCTGCGCGCGCGCTTCGTCGCCTACCTGGGCCATCTGCCGGCGGCGAAGGCCGACCTGACCGCGCTGGAGAACCTGGACTTCCTCTGCGGCCTGCACGGCCGCCGCCGCGCGCAGTTGCCGGTGAACGCGCTGGGCATCGTCGGTCTGGCCGGGTACGAGGACACGCTGGCACGGCAATTGTCCGCGGGCCAGAAGAAACGCCTGTCGCTGGCGCGGCTGTGGCTGTCGCCGGCGCCGGTATGGCTGCTCGACGAGCCTTACGCCAACCTCGACCTGGAAGGCATCGAGCTGGTCAACCGCATGGTGCAGGCGCACCTGCGCGACGGCGGTGCGGCGCTGGTGACCACGCATGGCGCCTATGCGGCGCCGCCGGTGCGGACGAAGGAATTGGTGCTGGGGGGCGGGGATGGGTAGCGGATCTTGCAACAAACCGAAGCCTCTACAGCGCGCGAGCTACGCATGAGCACACCCACGCTCTTCCAGGCCGCCCGCGCCCTGCTCGCCCGCGACCTGCGCCTGCTTTGGCGCCGTCGCGGCGACGCACTGCAGCCGGCCCTGTTCGCACTCCTGGTGATCGTCTTGTTCGCCCTGGCCCTGGGCGGCGAGCCGCAGCTGCTGGCGAAGGTCGCCGCTGGCGTGCTCTGGGTGGCGGCATTGCTTTCGGGCCTGCTCGCGCTCGACACGCTGTTCCGCGGCGACGCCGAGGACGGTTCGCTCGAGCAATGGATGCTGGCACCGGTGCCGCTGGCCTGGCTGGTGCTGGTGCGCACGCTGATCCATTGGGCGACGACGGCGCTTCCGCTGCTGCTGGCCACGCCGCTGCTCGCTGAACTGCTGCAGCTACCGCGCGCGCAACTGCCGGTGCTGCTGGCCGCCTTGGCGCTGGGCACGCCGCTGCTGAGCCTGCTCGGCGCGATCGTGGCCGCGCTGACGGTCGGCATGCGCCGCTCCGGTATCCTAGTGGCCTTGCTGGCCTTGCCGTTGTACGTGCCGGTGCTGGTGTTCGGTGCCGGCAGCGTGGCGGCCGCCGCGCAAGGCCTCGATCCCACCGGCGGCCTGCTGCTGCTTGGTGCGGGCCTCGTCCTCGCGCTGGTGCTGGCCCCGCTCACGGCCGCCGCCGCGATTCGCATTGCGTTGAACTGCTGAAAGAGCTTGCCCCCACCCCGGCCCTCCCCCGCTACGCGGAGGAGGGAGACGCACTTCCGGCCCTCCCCCGCTTCGCGCGGGAGGAAGAGAACACATGAACTCTGTCGTCCGCTGGTTCCACCAACTTGGCTCGCCGCCGACCTTCGACCGCTTCGCCGCGCGCTGGGCGCCGTGGGCCTACGGCTCGGCGTTGCTGGTGATGGCGTACGGCATCTGGGCAGCGTTGTTCCAGGTGCCGGCCGACTACCAGCAGGGCGACAGCTTCCGCATCCTCTATATCCACGTGCCGAGCGCGTGGATGAGCATGGCGATCTACGCGCTGATGGCGATCTATGCCGCGATCGCGCTGATCTGGCGCATCAAGCTGTGCGAGATCCTGGCGATGGCGTGCGCGCCGATCGGCGCTGCGTTCACGCTGATCACGCTCGCCACCGGCTCGATCTGGGGCAGGCCGATGTGGGGTACGTGGTGGGACTGGGACCCGCGCCTGACCACCGAACTGATCCTGCTGTTCCTGTATCTCGGCGTGACCGGCCTGTACCACGCGATCGACGACCGCCGTGCCGCAGCGCGCGCCGCCGGCCTGCTCGCGATCGTCGGCGTGGTGCTGCTGCCGGTGATCCGTTACTCGGTGGTGTGGTGGAACTCGCTGCACCAGGGCCAGACGATCCGCCTGCTCGGCGAGTCCTCGATCGACGCCAGCATGCTGCCGCCGCTGTTCGCGATGATCATCGGCACCAAGTTGTGGTTCATCGGCTCGCTGCTGGCCCGCGCGCGCGCCGACAATCTGCGGCGCGAATTCGGCAAGGACTGGGTCAGGACTTTGGCGGAGACGCGGCGATGAGCTATCTCAACTACGTCATCGCGGCCTACATGGTGTTCGTTGTGGTGCTGCTGTGGGATTTCGTGGCCACGCGCGTCCAGATCGCACAACTGCTGCGCGCAACGAGGCTGCGCGCGCAACGTGCGAAACCAGCGCCGACCGAAGCCGCCGACGGAGGCCGTATCCTCTGAGTCGTCATGACCAGCCATTCGGCTGTTGAAACCCCCGCGAAGGCGGGAACCCAGCGACTTCGTTGTTTCGCTATGAACGCCTTCTTCCAAATGAACTTTCCGACCAAAGTCACTGGATCCCCGCCTGCGCGGGGATGACGAGCCAAATGAACCCCACCCGCAAACGCCGCCTCATCCTGATCCTGCTGCTGATCGCCGCCGCCGCGCTCGCCGCGACGCTGGTCGCGTTCGCCCTGCAGCGCAACGTCGCCTATCTCTACACGCCCAATGAAGTGTTGACGGGAACGGCTGGCGCCAGCGTGTCGTCGGGACAGGCCCGGTTCCGCCTCGGCGGCATGGTCGCCGCGAATTCGTTCAAGCGCGCCGACGGTTCGATGCAAGCGCACTTCCGCGTCACCGACGGCGACGCCGAACTGCCCGTGACCTACACCGGCATCCTGCCCGACCTGTTCCGCGAAAAACAGGCCGTGATCGCAACCGGCCGCATGCGCGATGGCGTCTTCGTCGCCGAGCAGGTGCTGGCCAAGCACGACGAGACGTATGTGCCGAAGGAAGTGGCGGACAAGATGGGATTGGCGCATCAGAAGCATGACGTGAAAACGCCGGCGGATGCGGCGCAAGGTACGAAGCGTTGAAGCATCGGATCGAAAGAGCAAATCCCCCCTGCCCCCCTTTTACAAAGGGGGAATTCCCGGCGCATTGGGTGACCGAACTTTCTGCAAGCGTGGTCGGGCTTCCTGCACGAGTCGATCGCCCGGCTTGTCTTCCCCCTTTGAAAAAGGGGGACCGAGGGGGATTTGCTCTTGTTTCAAGCGTCGTTGGCGAAGCAGCCAAGCGCAACGGAGCGAACCATGCTCCCTGAACTCGGCCAGATCGCCCTCATCCTCGCGTTGCTGATCGCCGCCCTGCAGGCCGCTTTGCCGCTGCTCGGCGCCCACCGCGGCATCGCGCCCTGGATGGCAGTCGCGCGTCCCGCGGCGTACGCGCAGTGGACCCTGGTGGCCGCCGCATTCGCACTACTGACCTATGCCTTCGTGACCCAGGATTTCTCGGTGCAGTACGTCGCCGAGAATTCCAACTCGCTGCTACCGCTGGTGTACCGCTACACCGCGGTCTGGGGCGCGCACGAAGGCTCTTTGCTGTTCTGGGTGCTGGTGTTGGCAACGTGGACCGGCGCGGTCGCCTGGTTCTCGAAGTCCCTGCCCGATGACGTCATTGCGCGAGTGCTCGGCGTGATGGGCATCATCAACCTCGGCTTCCTCGCCTTCCTGATCTTCACCAGCAACCCGTTCGCGCGCCTGCTGCCGGCCGTCGCCGAAGGCCGCGACCTCAACCCGCTGCTGCAGGACGCGGGCATGATCATCCATCCGCCGATGCTCTACGTCGGTTACGCGGGCTTCGTCGTGCCGTTCGCGTTCGCGATCTCGGCGCTGCTCGACGGCCGCGTCGATGCGCGCTGGCTGCGCTGGACGCGGCCGTGGACCAACATCGCCTGGGCCTTCCTCACCGTCGGCATCCTGCTCGGCAGCTGGTGGGCGTATTACGAACTGGGCTGGGGCGGCTGGTGGTTCTGGGATCCGGTCGAGAACGCCAGCTTCATGCCGTGGCTGATGGGCACCGCGCTGCTGCATTCGCAGGCGGTCACCGAGAAACGTGGCAGCTTCCGCGGCTGGACGCTGCTGCTCGCGATCGCGACGTTCTCGCTGTCGCTGCTCGGCGCGTTCCTGGTGCGCTCGGGCGTGCTGACCAGCGTGCACGCCTTCGCATCCGATCCTTCGCGTGGACTGTTCATCCTGATCTTCCTCGGCATCGTCGTCGGCGGTTCGCTGCTGCTGTACGCGCTGCGTTCGCCTTCGGGCGAGGATGGCGCACCGTTCGCAGCAGCTTCGCGCGAGACCTTCCTGCTCGCCAACAACCTGCTGCTAGTCGCGGCCTGCGCGATGGTGCTGCTCGGTACTTTGTACCCGCTGCTGGCCGATGCGCTCGATCTCGGCAAGATCTCGGTGGGCCCGCCCTACTTCTCGTTGTTGTTCGTATTGCTGATGGCGCCGCTGGTGCTGCTGCTGCCGTTCGGCCCGTTGATGCGCTGGCAGCGCGAGGACGTGTCGAAACCGCTTGCGATGCTCGTGCCCTGGGCCGGGCTCGCGCTCGGTCTCGGCGGCGCGGCTTTCTTCTTCGCGCCGCAGGGCATGTGGAAGGTCGCCGCCGGCGTCGCCGCCGCGATCTGGGTCGGCGTCGGCACGCTGCGTTTCGTGTGGACGCGCGTACGCGCCAACGGCACGCGCTTCACCGCCGAGATGCTCGGCATGACGCTCGCGCATGTCGGCGTATCGGTGTTCCTGGTCGGCGCACTGCTGGTCGAAGGCCTCAACCAGCAGCGTGAACTGGCGCTCAAGCCCGGGCAGTCGATCAGCCTCGGCCGCGATAGTTTCCGTTTCGACGGCGCCGAGCGCCTGGCCGGACCGAACTACGTCGCCGACCGCGGCAGCATCCAGGTGCTGCGCGACGACAAGCCGGTCGCGGTGATGCATCCGGAAAAACGCACCTACGCCAGCGGCGGACAGGTCATGACCGAAGCCGCGATCGCGCCCGGATTCACGCGCGACGTCTACGTCGCACTGGGCGAACCGCTCGGTGGCGGCGCGTGGGCCGTGCGCGTGCACATCAAGCCGTTCGTGCGCTGGGTGTGGGGCGGTGCGCTGTTGATGGCGTTGGGTGGATTGGTCGCAGCCAGCGACCGTCGCTTCCGCACGGTCCGCCAGTCCGCGACGAGCCGCGATCCGGTTCTCGACAACCCTACGGCGCTCGAGCCCGGCTTGCAGCGCGACGACGGGCAAGGTGTCCCCGCATGAAATTGAATCGTTGGCTCCCACTCGCGATCTTCGCTGCGATCGCCGTGCTGCTCGCCGCCGGCGTCTGGCTCAGCCGCAAACCCGATCGCGAGTCCCTGCCCTCGGCGCTGATCGGCAAACCTGCTCCCGAGTTCTCTCTGCCCGCGCTGCACGAGCCCGGCCGCCTGGTGTCGTCGCAGGAACTGCGCGGCGCGCCGTACGTGCTCAACGTCTGGGGCAGCTGGTGTCCGGGATGCCGCATCGAGCACCCGGTCATCAGCCGCTTCGCCGAGACCAAGCGCGTGCGCGTGATCGGCTACAACTGGAAGGACGACCATGCCGATGCCTTGCGCTGGCTGGAGCAGTTCAACAATCCCTATTGGCTCGTGCTTGTCGACTACGACGGCAGGACTGCGATCGACTGGGGCATCACCGGCGCGCCCGAGACCTTCCTCGTCGATGGCCGCGGCATCGTCCGCTGGAAGCACAGCCTTCCGATGACCGATGAGGTGGTGCAGAACGAGTTGCTGCCGGCGCTGGCGGCGGTCGAAGCGGAAGCGGCGGCGAAGTGATGGTCGCAACGCCCTTGGCAAATTCTCCGATCGTCATCCCCGCGCAGGCGAGGACCCAGCGTCTCTCGCTCTTCTTGCGCTCAGCCAACGCAAAAGCACTGGCTCCCCGCCTGCGTGGTCATGACGGCAAGCGCAGTCTGGTCGTTCTCATCGCCTTGCTCGTAGCGTTCGCCGTTGCCTTGCTGGCCCTTCCCGCACGCGCCCAGGTCGGCACCGACGTCACCCCGCCGCAATTCACCGACAGCGCCGAGGAACGCCGCTTCCACGCCCTTGTCTCCGAACTGCGCTGCGTGATGTGCCAGAACCAGTCGCTGGCCGATTCCAATGCGCAGATCGCGCACGACCTGCGCCGCGAGGTGCTGGCGCTGATGCGGCAAGGCAAGTCGGACGACGAAGTGAAACAGTTCCTGGTCGCGCGCTACGGCGAGTTCGTGCTGTACCAGCCGCAGGTCCGGAGCAAGACCTGGCTGCTGTGGTTCGGGCCCGCCCTGCTGCTGCTGGTCGGTGCAGTCGTGATCGCGCGCATCGTGCGCAGCCGTGGCGCCGGGCGCGCGGTCCCCGAAGACGACGGACAGGAGTGGTGATGGCGGTTTTTGCCGCGGTCGCCGCCGCCCTCTCGCTGGTCGCGCTCGCATTCGCGCTGCGGCCGCTGTGGCGCGGCAGGCTGGTCCCGGGCGCGATCATGGTGGCGACCCTGGCCGTGGCGACGGGTCTTCTCTATGCACTCGTCGGCACGCCTGCCGCGCTGCAGCCATCGGCAGCCTCGGAATCGATCACGCTCGACGACGCGATCACGCAACTCGAAGGTGATCTCGCACGCGATCCGAACCAGGTCGAAGGCTGGCGCCTGCTCGGCCGCGCCTACGCCGAGCGGCAGCAGGCCGGCAAGGCGCGCGATGCCAACGCGCGCGCCGCGAAGCTCGCGCCAGGCGAAGCAGATATCCAGGTCGACTATGCCGAATCGCGCGCCCTTGCCGATCCGCAGCGCCGCTTCGATACCGAAGCCACCGAACTGCTGCGCGACGTCGTGCAGCGCAACCCGCGACACCAGCGCGCGCGTTGGTTCCTCGGCATCGCGCAGCGGCAGGCCGGGCGATCGGCGGAAGCGGCACGGACTTGGGAGCCGCTGCTCGCGCAGATCGACGCCGATACCGCCGCCGCACTACGCCCGCAACTCGATGCCGCGCGCGCCGAAGCCGGGTTGCCGCCGCTGTCGGCGCCGACGGCGGCCGCGCAAGTGACTGCATCGACGACAGGCAGCAAGGCCATCACGGTCAAGGTCGCCCTCGATCCCGATTTCGCCGCACGCGTGCGCCTGCGCGGCGACGCCAGCGTGTTCGTGATCGCCCGCATGCCGAACGGCCCGCCGATGCCGGTCGCCGTCGAGAAGCACAGCCTGCAGGACCTGCCGCTCGAAGTGACGCTCGACGACGCCGACAGCCCGATGCCGACGCAGAAGCTCTCGGCGCTGAAGGAAGTCGAACTCGTCGCGCGGCTGTCGGCCAGCGGCAATGCGATGCGCCAGGAGGGCGACCTTGAATCAAAGGCTGTGCGCGTGGCCCTCCCCTCGCCGCAACCCATCGAGCTGACGATCGGCCAATGAGCCTTCGCCCCCTTTGAAAAAGGGGGCAGGCGCCCGCGGGCGACGGGGGATTTGCTTTTGATCTTGATGTTGCCTTGCTGCTCTTGAGCAAGATCAAGAGCAAATCCCCCGCAACGCGCTCCGCGCATTGCCGCCCCCTTTTGCAAAGGGGGCAACCGCGACGAACCCTTTGGCAAGGACAGCCCGCTAGACTGCCCGCATGACCGAATTCATTCCCCCCGGCACGCAATTCACCACCCTGCCCCCGGCCTTCCCGATGAAACGCGGCGGCGCGCTGCACGATGCACGCGTCGCCTATGAAACCTGGGGCACGCTCAACGCCGCGCGCGACAACGCGGTGCTGGTCCTCACCGGCCTGTCGCCCGACGCGCATGCCGCCGCCAATGCCGGCAATCCCGCCGAAGGCTGGTGGGAAGCGATGCTCGGCCCGGGCAAGGCGATCGATAGCGATCGCTGGTTCGTCATCTGCGTCAATTCGCTGGGTAGCTGCAAGGGCTCCACCGGCCCGGCCTCGATCAACCCGCGGACCGGCGACCTCTATCGACTCGACTTCCCCGAACTGTCCGTAGAGGACGGCGCCGACGCGGCGCTGCACGTGGTGCACGCGCTCGGCATCGAGCGCCTGGCCTGCGTGATCGGCAATTCGATGGGCGGCATGACCGCGCTCGCCTTGCTGCTGCGCCACCCGGGCGTCGCGCGTACGCATATGAACATCTCCGGCGCTGCGCATGCGTTGCCGTTCTCGATCGCGATCCGTTCGCTGCAGCGCGAAGCGATCCGGCTCGATCCGAAGTGGAACCACGGTCGCTACGACGAAGCGAACTATCCCGAAAGCGGCATGCGCATGGCGCGCAAGCTCGGCGTCATCACCTATCGATCGGCGCTGGAATGGGACGGCCGCTTCGGTCGCGTGCGACTGGATTCCGACCGCCGCGACGACGAGGATCCGTTCGGCCTCGAGTTCGAAGTCGAGAGCTACCTCGAAGGCCACGCGCGGCGCTTCGTGCGCCGCTTCGATCCCAACTGCTACCTCTACCTCAGCCGCTCGATGGACTGGTTCGACCTCGGCGAATCGTTCGGCGGCGACACCGATGCCGGCCTGGCGCAGATCCGGGTCGATCGGGCCCTCGCCATCGGCGTGCGCACCGACATCCTGTTTCCGCTGCAGCAACAGCAGCAGGTCGCCGATGGCTTGCGGGCAGGAGGCATCGATGCGCAGTTCCTGCCGCTGGATTCGCCGCAGGGGCACGATGCGTTTCTCGTCGACATCGAACGTTTTGATCCTGCGGTGCGTAATTTCCTGAATACCCTCTGATGGCTTCTCCCCGCTTGCGGGGAGAAGATGCCCGAAGGGCAGATGAGGGGCGAGCGAAGCAGCCATCCTTGGCCCCGGTAATCGATCCACGCCTCACACACACCCCTCACCCGGCGCTGCGCGCCACCCTCTCCCCGCTCTGCGGGGCGAGGGAGGAACCTTCGCGGCCATCGCGCTAAACTCAGCCCCATGAACGCCAATCCCTGCTGCCCCGACGTCCCGTTCCCCGGCCACGACAAGCTCGTGTCCGCGCTCGACGAAGCCGTCGCCAGCGGCGACGAGCACGCCATCACCTCCGCGCTGCGCAATACCTTGTGCGCGCTGATCCGCGATCCCGACGTGCACCTGCCCGACTGCGTGTTCGAACCCATCCAGGACCACTACGCGCGCCGCGAGATCTACCGCAGCCCACGCCTCGGCTACAGCGTCGTCGCGATGACCTGGGGACCGGGGCAAGGCACGCCGATCCACGATCACAGCGGACTTTGGTGCGTCGAAGGCGTGTGGGACGGCCAGCTCGAGATCACCCAGTACGAACTGCTCGAACGCGATGGCGAGCGTTTCCGCTTCCGCGCCGCCGGCGGCATGCAGGCCGGTACCGGCAGCGCCGGCAGCCTGATCCCGCCGCACGAATACCACACCATCTGCAACGCCGATCCCGACGCAGTCGCGGTGTCGCTGCACATCTACAAGGCACCGATGGAGTGCTGCTCGAAGTTCCAGCCGCAGGCGGGCGAATGGTTCCTGCGCACGGACAACGCACTGGCGACCGACGAAGCGGCGTGAGCGGAGCCCGACAGGTCCAGCACTGCCCGACGTTTGCCCCCTTTGAAAAAGGGGGCAGCAATGCGCAAAGCGCATTGCGGGGGATTTGCGCTTGATCTTGATCTTGGCTCCAGCCGCGGCGATCGCACGCCACGGCGACTTCTGAGTTCCAACCCGCGTCAGCTATACTGCGCGCCCGCGCCGAAGTGGCGGAATCGGTAGACGCAGCGGACTCAAAATCCGCCGCCCTTAAAAGCGTGTGGGTTCGAGTCCCACCTTCGGCACCAAGATCGGACCCAGGCCACGCGCGAGCGTGGCCTTGTTGTTCCTGGCCCAGTGGTTCTGTCGAGCGTCGCCGCGCCCGATCGACGTTGCGCACGCGAGTCTCCGACGGCAGCCCCATTTGCAGCATGCCCCGCATCTCACTTCCATCGATGGTCACCATCGCGACGTGGATGCGCCTTGACCCTCTCCCATCCACTTGGGTACCGTCGTTTTGCCGCACCGCAGCATGCGCTCGCAGTCCCGTCGCGTGCCCCGCAGACCGCCCTCTGGAAACGACAGCATGTCCCGACTCGCCCTCATCGCTGCACTTTGCGGCGCGACCCTCGGGCTGACCGTCCTGCTGGTCGCCGGCGCCGGCGGCGATGCCGCCGACAGCCACGCTGCGGCTGCGTCCATCGTCCGGCGCGCCCCCGCAACGACGTTGCCCACCTCGACGGTCGCCAGACGCCCGACTGCCGCCGCCGCGAACGCACTCGACACCCTGCGTTTCGGCAACACGACCAGTGAGGGCGCGCACGCCATGACAGGCGCTCCCGGCACCGCTGGCAGCGGCGCCTTCGGACAGAGCCATCGCGTGATCGTTCCTTCGCCCAGCGCCGCAGGCGACGGTTCGCAGAACCTGGCCTTGCGCTTCGTCATGGCCTGCGATCCGGTCAAGCAGAACTACATCACCGTCAAGCTCTGGGGCGGCGACACGACGCCGGGCTTCCTCTACCTGTACGAGGAGTCGCGCGGCTACGACCCGCTGAACTACTACGAATACAGCCGCCCGGAACTCGACTTCCAGGCCGGAACCGACCCAGTCTCGCCCGGCCGCTTCGTCTACGTCACGTATCCGATCCCGTTCGCGTCCACGCAAGGCAGGACTTCGGTGGCATTGCAACTCAATGCCGCCAGATCCACCGGCACGCAACTCGCCGCCGGCCAGACCAGTCGACCGGTCTACGCCGCCTGGACGCACACCGCGACGATGTTGAACCTGTTCGGCAGCGACGTGCGGTCGTCGGTTGCGACCCCGATCGCGCCTGTCGCACTGACCTTCGATGCGGCCTATGCGAACCGGGTGCGCCAGGACATCACCAACCGCATCCCCTCGATGACGCTCAACCACCAGCTCTACGGCAGCGCATGGACCGCTGCGGTGACCGCCGGCAAGGTGCCGGGCGAAATCCTCGGCCTAGTGATCGTCAACGTCACGCCCGACGACGTACGCACGCTGCAGCAATGGCGCGACTACGCCGTGACCAGGACCGTGGCCGGCAACAACGCCGTGATGCATCGCCTGACCCTGCTCGCTGCGGCCTATGAGCGCGACATCGCACCGGGCTACTACCGCAGTACCGACTCGCGCGATCGCTTCATCGCCGCGCTCGACGGCTACTGGCAGATGCAGTCGCTCGACGGCGCGTTCGGCGGCGGCGCCAGCAGCTGGTTCGGCATCCATGCCACGACGTCCACGGGCGACAACCCGCAGGGCCGCCTCAATACCGGCGGCTCCAGACTGGAAGGCGAAGGCACGCAGGCCCTGGGACGGATGTTCATCGCGGCCGCGAACGACAGCACCTTCCTGAGCGCGCTCGACCAGGACATCGATGCCACGCTCGCGCCGGGCGTGAAGCGCTGGCAGGCGTACGCGCAGATGTTCTCGCGGCATGCGAGCTTCCTGCATGGGCACCGCGGCTCGGCGCCGAACCAGGATCACCTGCAAGCCTACGCGCTGTTGCTGGCCCACCATGCCGAAAAACTGCTCGTGGCGCGCTATCCCGGCCAGCTCGGCACGACCACCATCACCGATGCGCAAATGCTGACCTACCTGCATCAGGCCACCGGCGTGCTGCCCAGCCTGCAGGGACCGTACTGGCTCAGCAGCCAGGGCCTGAGCCTCGAAGTGCACGGCGTCGGCAATGGCGGCTACGACGGCGGCGGCTACGGCACCAATGGCATGAACCTGGTCATCAAGATCGCGCGCTCGCTCAAGGAGCTGGGTTACGAGACGGGAGCCAGCCATCCGGTACGCGACGTCGCGGTCAAGGCCGTCCACGCCTTCAGCAACTTCTACATGCCTTCGGTGACCGCGGCGGGCGTGGCGACGCTGCGGCGCGAGAACAACATCACCTTCCGCAAGAACAGCAACCTGGGCGGTGTGGACACCGGTGCGAGCTACACGGCTGCGGTGCAGTTCGGCGACGCCCATGCGCTGCACGGCGTGTTCCTGCAAAAAAACGTCGGTATCCGTTTCGTCAACGGCAGCGAGGTGGCGTGGAGCGACTACGCCACCGAAGCGGCCGACTATCTGACCCTGATCGACAGGATAGGCAGCGGCGCGGCGACCGACAGCGTGACCTTCCTGCACGAGGACGCACATCCCGATGGCGCCTGGGTCGATGTCGAAGCCGGCGCCATCACCTTCAAGCAAAACGGCAACCATGGCTTCATCGCCTTGAACCACCGCCCCTATGGTTATGGCGAACGCGGGCAGTATCGCAACCCGTCCAACCCGGCGTCGACGGTCAGCAACACCGCGCGCATGCACCTGCTCGGACGCAACATCGAACGCGTCGCCACCATCGCCATGCCGACCGACGCCGCCACCGACGCCACGAACGGTTTCAGCAGTGGCAGCTATGGCGGTTTGTACCTGGTGCGATTCGGGCCCTTCGTGCAGGCACTGAATCTGCAGAGCGGGCCGGCAGCGTTCACGCCACCGGCATCGACCAATGCGCGTTGGGCCCAGGATTGGGTGACCGGCGTATCGACCGACCGATCGAGCGCCGCGACGTGGAATCTCGGCAGCAAGACAGGCGCCCTGTTGACCCTGGGCGCAACACAGGCAGCGGCGCGGCAGGCTTCGATCGAAAGCTACTGCTGCGGCGAAAGGGGGATTGTCCAGGCTGGTCATCGCTGGCGTTCGACGCCGTGACCGGTATGAGGACTATTCCTTCGCTTTAGCGCGTGCGCTCGAGCGCCATCCTCGTCACCGCATCAAGACAGCGGCCACGCGCGATCACTGCGCTGGTCGTCTACGATTCCTTCCGCTGCAGCTCCCGCATCGCCTGCAGCAGTTCGATCAGGCTCTCGGCGTCGCGCGGTCCGTCGTAGCGCTCGCCGTTGACGAACAGACACGGCGTGCCGTTGACGCCGCTGCGCACGCCGGTGATGAAATCGTGGCGCACGCGGCCGGCATAGTGCTCGTCGAGGACGGTCTGGAACAACGGCTCCGTCAGGCCCAATATCTGCGCGTGAGCGGCGAGGCTGCGGTCGTCCAGCGCCGACTGGTGCTCGTACAGGCGGTCGTGCATTTCCCAGAACAGGCCCACGGTATCGGCCGCTTCGGTGAGTTCCGCTGCGTGCTCGGCATGCGGATGCGCTTCGGCCAGCGGGAAATGGCGGAACACGAAACACAGGTCGTCGCCCATCGCTTCCTGCACCGCTTTCAACTCGGGATAAGCCTCACCGCAATAAGGACATTCGAAGTCGCCGTATTCCACGAGCACCAGGCCTGCATCGAGTGGACCTTGGGCGTGATCGGATGGACCGACATCGGGTTTGAGCCGGCTCATGGCTGTGCTCCTGCAGCGGGCGGCAGCTTCTCCAGTGCGTCGAGGATGCCGTCCGCACCGGGATTGATGCCGGTCGGCGACACATGCGTCCAGCGCACGATGCCGTCGCCGTCGATGACGAACAACGCACGCTGGCTGACGCCCTCCGGCACCTGGTAGACACCGTAGGACTGCGCGACCGCACCCTTGGGTTCGAAATCCGCAAGTAGCGGGAAATGCAGCTTGCGATCCTGCGCGAACGCCGCATGGCACCACGCCCCATCGACGGAAATGCCGATGACCTGGGCGTGGAAGCGGCCGAATTCCGACCGCAGCTCGTTGTACAGCGCCATCTGGTCGCCGCACACCGGGCTCCAGTCCGCCGGATAGAACGCCAGCACCACCGGACGGCCACGCAGCTGCGACAGCGTCACGGTCTGGTCGGGTGTGGAATGCAGGGTGAAATCGGGCGCCTGCTCGCCTGTGGTTGGCATGGGGGTCATGGCGTGTCCTCGGGGGAGGGAAATGGCGGCGCGGGCGATCCGTGGCGTGCGTGCCGATGCCTAGCGTAGCGCCGGGCGGCGGAGCATGGCGTGGATTTTCGGGCCGAGCCAGAGCAGATCAGGTATACGACGCGCCGGCGGTCGCAGCGCCCGCGATGGACGCGATCTCGTCGA
>JACMKK010000021.1 GCA_014380115.1 Luteimonas sp.
CACGAGGTCGCGACCGGTGGCCAGTGCGAGATCGGCACCAAGTTCAACTCGCTGGTGCGCAAGTCCGACGAGTTGCTGATGATGAAGTACGCGGTCAAGAACGTCGCGCATCGCAACGGCAAGACCGCGACCTTCATGCCCAAGCCCATCGTCGGCGACAACGGCAGCGGCATGCACGTGCACCAGTCGCTGGCCAAGGGCGGCGTCAACCTGTTCTCCGGCGACGGCTACGGCGGCCTGTCGCAGATGGCGCTGTGGTACATCGGCGGCATCTTCAAGCACGCGCGCGCGATCAACGCGTTCGCCAACTCGACGACCAATTCCTACAAGCGCCTGGTCCCGGGCTTCGAGGCGCCGGTCATGCTGGCGTACTCGGCGCGCAACCGCTCCGCCTCGTGCCGCATTCCCTACGTGTCCAACCCGAAGGCGCGCCGCATCGAGATCCGCTTCCCCGATCCGATGAACTCCGGTTACCTGACCTTCGCCGCGCTGATGATGGCGGGCCTCGACGGCATCAAGAACCAGATCGATCCGGGTGGCCCGAGCGACAAGGACCTGTACGACCTGCCGCCGGAAGAGGAGAAGGGCATCCCGACGGTCTGCCATTCGCTCGACCAGGCGCTCGACGCGCTCGACAACGACCGCGAATTCCTCAAGGCCGGCGGCGTGTTCACCGACGACTTCATCGACGGCTACATCACGCTGAAGATGAAGGAAGTCACCGCCTTCCGCGCGGCCACGCATCCGCTCGAGTACCAGATGTACTACGCGATCTGAACCATCGCCCGCGGCGCGATCGCGCGCCGCGGGCACGACTTTGCGCAAGCAGGACGGACAAGCGATTGGCAGCGTCGAACACCTATCTCTTCATCCTGTGCCCGCCGTATTCGGGCTCGACCATCCTGTGGAAGCTGGTGGCGACGTCCGCTGCCGTGTCGTCGCTGCCCAGCGAGGGCCAGTTCCTGCCGGAAGTGCAGGCGCAGATGCGCGAGCGTCCCTGGGACGCGACGCGCGTGCTGCCTTGGGCGCAGATCAAAGCGGTCTGGGACGGCTACTGGGACCACGACAAGTCCTTCCTGCTCGAAAAGAGTCCGCCCAACCTGATCCGCACCGATGCCATCCGGCAGCATTTCCAGCCGCTGCGTTTCCTGCTGATGGTCCGCGATCCCTATGCGCATTGCGAAGGCCTGATGCGGCGCAACGGCTGGGACGCGCAACGCGCGGCGGAGTTCAGCGTGCGCTGCCTGCGTCAGCAGGCGACGAACGCGACCACGCTGCCCGATTCGCTCGCCTTCACCTACGAGGCGCTCGCCGACGACCCGCAGTCGATCGCACGCCGCATCGAGGCGTTCCTTCCCGGTCTGGGCGCATTGAACGCGACCGACCGCTTCGAGGCCGACTCTATCGATGGGCTGGTCGATCGTCCCATCCTGAACTTGAACGATCGCAAGCTCGAACAACTGTCGCCGGACACGTTGCAGCAGATCAACGGCGTGCTGTCGCGGCATGTCGATGCCTTGCAGCACTGGGGTTACGAGCTACGCAATTGACGCCACCAAGCAGAAGCGCAGGAGGAAAGGAAATCGAGGGAGTTCCAATGCGACGGTCGCCGCAAGGCGCCATCGCAGCATGATCGGGCCATCACGAAGCTCGGCATGCACGACACCACGTACGCAGTAATGACCGGGGAGGGCTTTCCGTGAAAAGGGGCCTGTCATGTCGTCTCGCAAGACCGCAATCGCATCGTTGTTATCGCTTTCCTTGTTGGCTGCAGGGAGCGCTTCGGCCGGCACCACCGGTTCCGTTGCGCTGACCAGCGATTACCTGTTCCGCGGCGTTTCCCAGACCAACGAAGAGCCCGCCATCCAGGGCGGCATCGAATATGCCGCCGACAGCGGCTTCTACGTCGGTGCCTGGGGCAGCAGCATCAGCTGGCTGTCCGACCTGTCCAGCGACGCAGCGCCGATCTCAAGCGATGTGGAACTGGACGGCTATCTCGGTTATCGCGGCAAATTCGGCGACAGCAAGGTCAGCTATGACGTCGGCGCGCTTTACTACTGGTATCCCGGCGACTATCCGTCCGGCTTCAACAGCGCCGACACCGGCGAAATCTACTTCGGCATCAGCGCCGGCCTCGGCGACACCGTCACGCTGGGCGCCAAGTACTCGTACGCGCTCACCGACTTGTTCGGCTACGTCGACTCCGACGGCAGCGGTTATCTCGACCTGTCCCTCAACTGGACGTTCACGCCCGGCTGGACCTTGAATGTCCACGGCGGCAATCAATGGATCGAGAACAACGAGGCGTTCGAGTACACGGACTGGAAACTCGGCGTCACCAAGGCCTTCGATAACGGCTTCTCGATCGCTGGTGCCTACACCGACACCGACGCCGAAGACGCGCTCTACACCAATGCTTTCGGCAACGAGATCGCCGACGGGACGTTCTCGCTCACCCTCGCCAAAGCCTTCTGAGGACGCGCCGATGACATCGCCATCACTGGGAGTAACCGCATGAAACTGATCACCGCCATCATCCGCCCGTTCAAGCTCGACGACGTGCGCGGCGCGCTGACCGAGGCCGGCGTGTCCGGCATCACGGTCACCGAGGTCAAGGGATTCGGCCGGCAGAAGGGCCATACCGAGTTGTATCGCGGTGCCGAGTACGTCGTCGATTTCCTGCCGAAGCTGAAGGTCGAATGTGCGGTCACCGACGCCATGCTCGAAGCGGCGCTCGAGGCCGTGCAGAGCAACGCCGGCACCGGCAAGGTCGGCGACGGCAAGATCTTCGTGACCGCGATCGAACAGGTCATCCGCATCCGCACCGGCGAGCTCGACGCCGATGCGCTCTAGCCCATCCTCGGAGGCAACCATGAAGACTCGATTTTTCTCCGGGTGGAAGACCCGCATGCACGCGATATGCCTGGCCGCACTGTGCGGACTGATGATGGCCGGCGTCGCGACCGTAGCGCTGGCACAGGACACGCCGCCAGCGGCCATGACGACGGCCGATGCTGCAGCGTCGCCGGCACCCGAGGTGGCGGAAGAGGCGACGGCAACTGCACAGGAAGCCGTCGCCGAGCCCGCGCCCGCACCGACCATCAGCAAGCCCGACACCGTCTGGGTCCTGGTGTCGGCCGCGCTGGTGATCTTCATGACGCTGCCTGGCCTCGCGCTGTTCTATGGCGGCCTGGTGCGTTCGAAGAACGTGCTGTCGATCCTGATCCAGAACCTCGTCGTGTTCTCGCTGGTCGCGGTGCTGTGGGCCTTGTACGGCTACAGCCTTGCCTTCACCGAGGGCACGCCCTACATCGGCGGCTTCGACAGGGTGCTCGCACACGGCCTCGATGCGGCCGCGATCGGCGCGACGTTCACCAAGGGCGTCTACATTCCCGAACTGGCGTTCTTCGTGTTCCAAGGCGCATTCGCCTGCATCACCTGCGCGTTGATCATCGGCGCCTTCGCCGAGCGCGTGAAATTCGCCGGCGTACTGTTGTTCACGACGTTGTGGTTCACGTTCGCCTACCTGCCGATGGCGCACATGGTGTGGTTCTTCCCGGGTCCGGACGCGTTCACCGGCACCGATGCGGTCGACGGCGTGCTGGCCAGGTCCGGTTTCCTGTTCAAGAAGGGCGCGCTGGACTTCGCCGGCGGCACGGTCGTGCACATCAACGCAGCGATCGCCGGTCTGGTCGGTGCCTACGTGATCGGCAAGCGCACCGGCTACGGGCGTGAAGCGATCAAGCCGCACAACCTCACGCAGACCATGGTCGGCGCCTCGATCCTGTGGGTCGGCTGGTTCGGCTTCAATGCGGGTTCGGCGCTGGAAGCCGGCGGCGTGGCGGCGATCGCCTTCGTCAACACCTTCCTGGCCACGGCTGCAGCGGTAGTGACGTGGACGTTCGTGGAGTGGATCTTCAAGCGCAAGCCTTCGCTACTCGGTGCGGCCTCGGGTGCGGTCGCCGGACTCGTTGCGATCACGCCCGCGGCCGGCTTCGTCGGCCTCAACGGCGCGCTCGCGATCGGCGCCATCGCCGGCGTGCTGTCGCTGTGGGGCGTGAGCGGCTTGAAGAAACTGTTGGGTGCCGATGACAGCCTCGACGTCTTCGGCGTGCATGGTGTCGGCGGCATCACCGGCGCGCTGCTGACCGGCGTGTTCGCGGCACCGTCGCTCGGCGGATCCGGCATCTGGGACTACGTGACCGAAACCGCGCTGCCGGATTACGACATCGCCGGCCAGGTCTGGATCCAGGCACAGGGCGTGCTGACGACAATCGTCGTCTCGGGCGTGGTCGCGCTGGTGTCGTTCCTGATCGTGAAGTACACGGTCGGGCTGCGCGTCAGCGAGGAGTCCGAGCGCGAAGGCCTCGACATCACCTCGCACGGCGAATCCGCATACGAGGTCTGATTTCTCTGCGACACGGGCGCTGTACCCCCTCCCCACGTCCGTGATGTTGCAACACCGATGCGCGACTTGCGCATCGGTGTTTTTTTTTGGCCCGCCTGCTAAGGCTTGCAAAGTCCGCTGCCTGCGGTTGCAATGCGGCATGCGCCTGCGCCCACTGATCGCCATCGCGTTGTCCCTGCTGCTCGCGGCCTGCGCGCATGCGCCGCCGCGCAATCCGATGGCGCGCTGGGTGCCGTCGCCGAACCAGAACGCGCGCCAGGCGATGCTGATCGTGCTGCACTACACCGAGCAGCAGAGCGTGCAGCAGAGCCTGCACACGCTGCGCACCGCCAATAGCGGCGGCCGCGTCAGCTCGCATTATCTGATTGGCGACGACGGCGCCCTGTACCAGCTGGTCGCCGACGAGCGCCGCGCCTGGCATGCCGGTGCCGGTCGCTGGGGCACGATCAGCGACGTCAACTCCGCCTCGATCGGCATCGAGATCGACAACGACGGCCAGGAGCCGTTCACGCCCGAACAGATCGCGACCCTGCTGCGCCTGCTCGAGGACCTGTGCACGCGGCTCGATATCCCGCGCACGCACGTCATCGGCCACGCCGACATGGCACCGACGCGCAAGATCGATCCGGGCAGCCTGTTCCCGTGGCAGCAGCTCGCGCAGGCCGGCTTCGGACGCTGGCCGAAGCCCGATCGCGGCGCCGCGCCACCGGACTTCGACGCGATTGCCGCGTTGCGCCTGCTCGGCTACGCGATGGACGATCCCGCCGCCACCATCCGCGCGTTCCACCTGCACTACCGCGGCATCGACACGACGACGCTCGATGCCGAGGACGCGAGCATCCTGCAGTCGCTGACGGCGACGGAGTAGGCGCGCGGCCGGATGCTTCAGGCTCCGCCAACTCGGCATCCAACAGCGCGATCGCGCGATCGCGCGATCGCGCAACGCAAGCGGCGCTGGTGCTTTGGGCGGTAGTGACACGACAGAACCGGGCGTGCGGTCGCGCGCGGCCGGACTAAGCTCATTTCGAAATCAAGCCATCACTTCTTCGACTTCTTCTTTTTTTGCTTCTTCGCCTTCTCCTTCGCCTTCTTTTCCGCCGCGAACTGCGCCTTGACGCTTTCGATCTCGGCGGGCAACTCACGTTCGAGCAACGCCAACAGTTCGGCAACGGCATCGTTGTCGACCGGAGCGCCCTTGGGCGTTGTCGCAGTCACTTCCGTCGTGGTCTTCTTGATGCTGTCCGATAGCGTCAGCGACCGCGTCAGGATCATCCACGGTTCGCCGCGATAGCGGATCGAATACAGGTCCAGCATCTGCGCGCGGCCTTCGTACGTGACGCCGGGCGTGCGCACGAGGATCTGGCCAACGGCGTTCCAGGTGTCGTTCTTGTCGGCCTCGATGGCGAACCGTCCACGGGTCGTCGTGGGCGCGGGCACTTCGATCGGAGGCGGCGGCTCCGGTGGCAGTTCGGGCGTTCGCGGCGGCGGCGCACAGCCGGCGATCGCGAGGGCGATACAGAAGATCGAAACTAGGGCGCGCATGGACATGCGGACGATTCGAAGAAATCGCGCGTGAAGAAGACGCGTAGGGCGGACGCTAGCCGCCGGCAGCGGTCACGGCGCGCCGCACGATCTCCAGGCCCGATCGCGCCGCGGCGCGCGAGCTGCCGGCGAATCCGAAGACGAGCCCGCCGCGGTCGGTTGCGCCGTACTTGGAGAGCGGATGCACCTCGATGCCAGCGCGGGCGCATGCTGCGGCCACGGCACGATCGTCCACGCCCAACGCCTGCTTGAAAATGCCGGTGACGTGCATGCCGGCCGTGGCCGGTCCGAACTCCAGTACGTCGGCGAGCATGTTCGCTTCTTCCAGAAACGCCAGCCGCCGCTCGTCGTAGATCGCACGGGTCTTGCGCAGGTGACGCGCCAGATGACCCTCGTGGATGAAGGCTGCGAGCACGCCCTGGGTGAGCAGGGCCGTATGGCCGTCCGCAACGTGCTTGGCGTCGACGAAGGCGGCCACGAGCGGTTCCGGCACGATGGCGTAGGCGATCCTCAATCCCGGGAACAGGATCTTGTTGAAGCTACCGACGTAGATGACACGGCCGCTGCCATCCATGCCCTGCAGGGAAGCGATCGGGCGGCCCTCGTAGCGGTAGTCGCCGTCATAGTCGTCCTCGACGATGTAGGCGTCCTGCTCGAGCGCCCAGTCGAGCAGCGCTTTCCTGCGAGCGAGCGACATCTCGACGCCCAACGGATACTGGTGCGCCGGGGTGACGTACGCCAGACGCGCGTGTGGCTCGAGCATTCGGCCCGCCGCGACGTCGAGGCCCTGCTCATCGACGGGCACGGACACGACCTGCAATCCGGCCGCGCGCAGGCAGTGCTGGACCGGTTGATAACCCGGCATCTCGACCCAGGCGTGATCGCCCGGATCCGCGAGCACCTTGCCGGCGAGTTCGACGGCCTGCTGCGTGCTCGTCACCACGATCACCTGCTCGGGCGAACAGCGTGTCGCCCGCATCGCCGATGCATGCGCTGCGATCGCCTCGCGCAGGGCGGGTAATCCGTTGCTCGCACCGTACTCCCAGTACGCGCTGCCGGGCCGGCCGGCTTCGCGCATCAGCAGGCGATTCCAGACCTTGCGCGGGAACAGTTCGATCGGCGGCAGCGAAGGCGTGAACGGAACCGCTACGGCAGGCCGATGGTGGCCGGGATAGCTTTGCAGCGCCTTCGCACGCAGCGACAAGCGACGTTCCGCCTCGCCGGACGTCGCCATGGCAACGCGCTTCGATAGCAGTGGCGGTGCATCTCGCTCGGGAAGCTGCGCAGCCACGAAACTGCCGGCGCCGCGGCGGCGGACGATGTAGCCGTCCGCGACCAGTTGGCCGAGCGCCCAGTCGACGGTGTTCCTCGCTACGCCGAGATCCTTCGCGAGGGTCCGGCTCGATGGCAGGCGCGCGTTCGGCGCAAGCGCGCCGCTGCTGATCGCGGTGCGGATCCGATCGCAAATACGCGCGTACGCGGGCTGGCCAGGTGCGCTATCGAGGCCGGTGACGTCGACCGAAAAAACGGAACCGGCATGCTTGGTCATCGACCCATATGTTAACTGCCCTTGACGCGGGTGTGCTCGACGATCCAGTTCGTCTCCCACGCCTTGCCGTCCAGCGAGAACGCCTGCTGCCAGCGCGCGGCATCGGGCCCGAGGCGCGTCCACTGGAATACGACCTTGATCGGCCGCCCCTCGTCGGTGTCGTCGCCGTAGAACTTGCCGACATCGCCGCTGAAGCCGCCCACGACCGGTGGAAACAACTCGCCGGTCAGGCTGTTGATCCAGTAGATCGACCACTGGCGCTTCTTCAGATTAAAGGTGCGCACGGTCATCCCTGACCAACCTTTGGTAGGGAAGACCACTTCATCGGTGTTGACGACGCCGCCCATATGGCGTTCGCAATGCACCGTATTCGGAAACACATCCCACTCCTTGCTGCCGACCCAGCGTTGCTTCAGGCGCCGGTTGACGCTGGTCCAGTCGCCGACGAAGAAATCGAAGTCGTGGATGTCGCCGGTCGGCAAGACGGGCTCGGCGGGAGTTTCGCGCGGCGGGGAAATGCGGGTACCCGTCGCGGCGGCTGCGATGGGAAGCAAGCTCATGGCACCCGCGCCCGCAAGCGCATCGATCAGGATCCGTCGGCGCGTGGACGAAACTGGCCGGCTCATCAGGGCATGCTCGGCGGGGAGGTGGATCACAAGATGCGCACAATCCAAAACAGCGGGAAGCGCCATTTACGAGGCCTACGCAAGGCCACTCGAGACGCGCAACTCCACGCTGTCGGTTCGCGGTTCGCGGTCCGCGCGTAGTGCGCTGGTCCATTCGCTTCGCTTGGTCGCATCGTCGTCGATTGGGCGATGACGGCTTGGCATGCAAGATCGGCCGAAAATGGCCCTGTTTCCGTGTCGGTCCTGCCTGCTACCGTTTTCGAAAGCAGAGGGAATCGATTGGATGAAGAACAGAAGCGGCGCGTCATTGTGTATTGCGATCCTGGCGGCCGTTTTGGCGATGTCCGTTCCGGCGCGCGCGTCGCAGGACCATCCCGAGGCGGCGCAGACAACAGACTTGTCCGGATTGCACGACTTCGATTTTCTTAACGGCGACTGGAAGGCGCATCACCGTCGGCTCAAGGAGCGGTTCGTCGGCAGCAGCGACTGGCTGGAGTTCGACGGCACTTTCAGCCACCGTCCGCTGATGGATGGCTGGGGCAACCTGGGCGACAACGTCTTCGACATGCCAGGCGGCGCTTATCGCGGCGTCAGCCTGCGCGCCTACGATCCGAAGACCGCGCAATGGCTGGTCTGGTGGCTCGATGGCCGCAACCCTGCCGGCGACGTGGGTCCGCCGACCAAGGGACGATTCGAGAACGGGGTCGGACGCTTCTATTCCGACGACACGCTGCGCGGCAAGCCGATCCGCTTGCGCGTCACCTGGACCCGCCCCACGCCGACCACGGTACGGTGGGAACAGGCGTTCTCGGCCGATGGCGGCACGACCTGGGAGATCAACTGGGTCACCGATTTCACAAAGGCCGACTGAGCCAATGCCGGCGTCGTCCTTGGATGTTTTCATTCAGCCATTCACCCGGTGAGGCCGTGATGACAGACAACCCCGACCGTCGCCGCATCATGCAGCTCTCGCTCGTGGCCATTCCGGCGCTGATGGTCCTGGGCAAGGCAGGCAGTGCGCTTGCCGAAGACCCCGCGAAGCCGGCGATCGGCGGCGCGGGCCCGCAGCACGACTTCGATTTCTTCCTCGGCAGCTGGAGCGTCCGGCATCGCCGGCTGAAGAAGCGGCTGGCGGACAATCATGATTGGGAGGAATTCGATGGCAGCACGCACTGCCAGTCGCTGCTCGGCGGCATCGTCAATTTGAACGAGAGCGTCAGCCATCGGGCAGGCAAGTCCTATCGCGGCATGGGTCTGCGCGCGTTCGATGCGAAGACCAGCACCTGGGCCGACTGGTATCTCAATGCGAACGATCCCACCAGCCTCGGCGTGCCGGGGCTCGGCCGGTTCGCAAACGGCATCGGCACCTTCCTCTCCGACGAAACGTTCGAAGGCAGGCCGGTCAAGGTGCGCGGCATCTTCACGCCGATCACTGCTTCATCGGCGCAATGGGAGCAGGCCTTCTCGCCCGACGGCGGCAAGACCTGGGAAACGAACTGGGTGATGCGCTACACGCGCACTGCTTAGGTCCGCGTGTGAGCGGGCGGCTACGCGCTGCCACCCTTTCAGACTCGGCGGAATCCTGGCCAGCCTTGCAGCGGCTGCGGCGAAGTGTGCGGATCGGCCGATGAACCGTTGTCGTGCGCGCCCCGGCCGGCGTTAGCATCGCGGTAGCTGCGTCAGCGTCCTACCGGATCCCATGGCCATCACCGCCCCGCACCCGCTCGAGCTGCCCCGCCAGCACGTGTTCTGGATCCTGCATCTGGGCGGGTGGCTGGCGTATTTCGGCCTGGGCTATCTGTCGGCAGTGGCTCACGACAAGCCGTCGGGCTACTGGATCGTGCCGTTGACCGCGGCGACCACGGGCGTGCTGGTCACGCTAGGCCTGCGCTTCCTGCTGCGCAGTTGCTGGGGCCTGCCTCCGAAGCGGCTGCTGGCGGTGATGGTGGTGCCGATCCTGGCCAGCTCGGCGGTGATGGACCTGAGCACGCGCACGGTCTTGCTCGAGTTCTGTTCGACCTGTGCGCCGATGAACCGGGCCGCCTTCGTGGCTTACGCGTTGAGCTACATCTACGTGGTGCTGGCGTGGGTAGGCCTGTATCTGGGCATCAAGTACTACCGCCAGCTGCAGGACGAGACGCAACGCGCATTGGCCGCGCGCACGATGGCGCACCAGGCGCAGTTGAAGATGCTGCGCTATCAGCTCAACCCGCATTTCCTGTTCAACACGCTCAACGCCATCTCCACGCTGATCCTCGACGGCGACAACGTCACCGCCAACCGCATGGTGCACGGGCTGTCGTCGTTCCTGCGCCACTCGCTCGACAACGATCCGATGCAGCGCGTCACGCTGCGCCAGGAACTCGATGCGCTGACGCTGTACCTGGGCATCGAGAAGATCCGCTTCGCCGAGCGCCTGCGCGTGGAGACGGATATCGAGGAGGACTGCTGGCGCGCGCTGCTGCCGAGCCTGCTGCTGCAGCCGCTGGTGGAGAACGCGATCAAGTACGCGGTGGCGCCGCAGATCGCCGGCGGCGTGTTGCGCATCGAAGCCAAGCGCGAAGGCGAGCAGCTGGTGCTGCGCGTGATCGATGGCGGGCCGGGCTGCGACTGCCTCGAAGGCGACCAGTTGCCGGCCGGCAAGGGCGTGGGGCTGCGCAATACGCGCGAGCGGCTCGCAGTGCTCTACGGCGACGCCAGCAGTTTCGCCGTGCACAACGGCAAGCCCGGCATCGAAGTGACGCTGCGCCTGCCGTTCGAAATCGCCAAAGGTATCGGAGACTAGCCATGGGCAATGATGCGCGTGGTGATGACGATGCGAGCAGCAGCAAGTCGCGGGCGCGCAAGCCTACGCTGCGCACCTTCATCGTCGACGACGAGCCGCTGGCGCGTCGCGGCCTGGAGATCCGTCTGGGCGATCATGCCGACGTCGAGATCGTCGGCCAGTACGGCGATGGCGCCGCAGCGATCGCAGGCCTGCGCGAACATCGGCCGGACCTCGTATTCCTCGACGTGCAAATGCCGGGCATGGACGGCTTCGAGACCTTGCGCAACATCCCCGCGGCAGAGATGCCGCAGGTGGTGTTCGTCACCGCCTACGATCATTACGCGATCCGCGCGTTCGAGGCGTCCGCGACCGACTACCTGCTCAAGCCCGTCGAGGACTCGCGGTTGGACCAGGCGTTGGCGCGCGTCCGCCAGGCGCGCTCGCAGCGTGAGGCCAGCGGCCACTGTGCGCATCTGCTCGGCCTGCTCGGCGAGCTCAGCGGACGCGCGCCGCTGGACCTGGACGAGGCGCTGCAGCCCGATGCGATCGAGCAGCTGCGCCGTGAGGACAAGCTGGCCGTGCGCGACGGCGGGCGCACGGTGCGCGTGGCGCTCGGCAGCATCCGCTGGATCGATGCCGCCGGCGACTACATGTGCATCCACACCGACAGCGAGACGCCATCGGGCAGGACGATCATCCTGCGCGCGACGATGCGCGAACTGGAGAAGCAGCTCGATCCGCAGCGTTTCCCGCGCATCCACCGTTCCACGATCGTCAACGCCAGGCGCGTGGTCGAGCTGCGCCCGCACACCAACGGCGAAGGCTTCCTGCGCCTGGATTGCGGGCATGAGTTGAAGCTTTCGCGCAGTCATCGCGACAAGGTCGCGTTGCTGCTGTAGGTACGGTTCTGCAAGTGCAGCTGCTGCGACTGGCCGGCTGCAGCAACGCTTCGGCGCACTAGGAACACCATTCGTCGACCGCGCAAAAACGCTTCGGCGCAGCCACCGCACCACTGGCCGCAAGCGCCGCAGCGGCATGACTTTCGGCCCATCTTCGACCGCACCAGCGGGCGCATCGTGCGCCCGCACTTCCCCCGCGGATCCGACGATGAAACTCACCGAAGCCTCGCTACGCAATCCGGCCGCGGTCGCGGTGGCCGTGGTCATGGTCTGCGCGTTCGGCCTGATGAGCCTGCTCGACCTGCCGCTGCAGTTGTTCCCGGACATCGAACGCCCGCAGATGTCGATCCAGACCGACTGGCGCGCCGCCTCCCCGCAGGAAATGGAATCGGAGATCGTCGAGCCGATCGAAGCGGTGATGCAGGGCCTGCCGGGGCTCGAGGAAATCGCCTCCGACGTCAACGCCGGCAACAGCTCGATCAACCTGACCTTCGCCGTCGGCAGCGACATGGACGCGATGCTCGTGGAAGTGCTGTCGCGCATGAACCGGCTGCAACCGCTGCCGCGCGACGCCACGCCGCCCGTGGTGCAGGCCGGCGCCGACAACGCCAACAACTCGCTGACCTATTTCTTCGTGCAGAAGCTGCCTGGCACGCGCGGCGACATCCTCGACTACCGGCAGATGATCGAGGACCGCGTCGTGCCGCGGCTGTCCTCGGTGGACGGCGTTGCTGGGGTCGAGATCAATGGCGGTGCGCCGGAAGAGCTGACCATCACCCTGAACCTGGAGCGCGCCGCGGCGATGGGCATCCAGATTCCGGAAGTCGCCGCGGTCGCCGCGCGCGCCACCGACGTGTCCGGTGGCGTGGTCGAGGCCGGCCGCCGGCAGTACGTGCTGCGCTTCGCCGGTCGCTATTCGCCGCAAGCCATGCGCGAGCTGATCCTGACCTGGCGCGACGGCCGCCCGATCCGCCTGGGCGACGTCGCGGAAGTGGAGGTGAAGCGGCCCGAGCAACGCTTCTTCGCCTACCAGAACGGCAATCCCGCGATCGGCCTGCGCATCCTGCGCGAGAGTGGCGCCAACGTGCTCGATACGCTGGATGAAGTGAAGAAGGTCGTGGCGGAAGTGCGCGAAAAAGAACTGCGGCCGCAAGGCCTGGACATCAAACAGAGCTTCGACGCTTCGGTCTTCATCAATCGCGCCATCGGGTTGCTGTCAGGCAGCCTCTTCGCCGGCGTGCTGCTCGCGATCGGTTGTCTGTGGTGGTTCCTGCGCGACGTGCGCGCGACCGCGCTGATCGCCTGCGCGATCCCGATCTCGCTGCTGGCCACGTTCATCGTGCTGCAGCTGACCGGCCGCAGCCTCAACGTGATCTCGCTGGCCGGCCTCGCGTTCGCCGTCGGCATGGTGATGGACGCAGCAGTCGTGGTCGCCGAGAACATCGTGCGCCTGCGCGAGGAAGGCGTGCCGGCGCTGCAGGCGGCGCTCGAAGGCACGCGCCAGGTCGGCGGCGCGCTGATCGCGTCGACGCTGACCACGGTCGCGGTGTTCGTGCCGGTGATCTTCATGGAGGACGTCGAAGGCCAGCTGTTCGCGGACCTGGCGTTGACCATCTCGATCGCGGTCGGCATCTCGTTGCTGATCGCGTTCACCGTGCTGCCGGCAGCGGCCGGCAAGTGGCTGCGCGCGGGCAAGCAGAGCGGCGAGCAGCATCGCTACTGGTCGCGCGTCAGCGACTGGGCGCTGCGCACCACGGCGACCCGCAAACGACAACTGCTGTGGGTCGGCGCGCTGGTGCTCGCGCCGGCGTTGCTCGCGGCGTTGTTGATGCCGCAGATCGACTATCTGCCGCCAGTGAAACGCGCCGCCGTGGACGCGTTCTTCAATTTCCCGCCCGGCATGAGCCCGGAGCGCGTCAACCGCGAGATCGCGCCGGCGCTGCTGCAACGCATGCGCCCCTACATGGACGGCGAGAAGAAGCCGCAACTGAGCAACTGGTACCTCAACCTGTGGGACGGCGGCGGCACGATCGGTGCGCGCGTGGTCGATTCGGGCGACATCGGCGAACTCGAACGCATCGTTCGCGACGAAGTCGTCGTCGGCTTCCCCGATACGCGTGCCTTCGCCAGCGAAGGTGAACTGTTCGGCAGCTTCGGCGGCTCGGCGCGCGCGATCGCGATCCATCTGCAGCACGCCGACGGCGACGCGCTCTCGCGCGCGGCGGAAACCGGACGCAAGCTGCTGTCAGAGCGCTTCCCCGGCGCCAACGTGCAGGCCTGGCCTAACGCCGATGCCGGCACGCCGGAGTTGCGCGTCAATCCCGACGACCGGCGCCTGGCCGAAGTCGGCTGGCGGCGCCCGGACCTCGGTACCGTCGTGCGCACGCTCGGCGATGGCCAGTGGCTCGGAGAACACTTCGACGGCGACCGCCGCCTGGCGATCATCCTGCGCAGCAATCGCGACAACGACGTCGAACGCCTCGAAACCGCGGCGCTGGCCACGCCGCAGGGCGGCGTGCTCAGCCTCGGCGAACTGGCGCAGGTGGACACCGTATTGACGCCGAATCAGCTGCGCCGCATCGATCGCCGTCGCACCGTCACGCTGACCGTCGATCCGCCGCCGACGATGTCGCTCGAGGAAGCGCTCGACATCGTCGACAACGACGTGGTCCCGGTGCTGCGCGAGACATTGCCCGCCGATGCCGCGATCCGCGTCTCCGGCAGCGCCGACCGGCTCGGCGAAGTCGTGAGCAGCATGGGCCGTAACTTCGCGATGGCGCTCGTGGTGCTGTTCCTGCTGATGGCGGCGATGTTCCGCTCGCTGCGCGACAGCGCGTTCGTGATGGCGACGCTGCCGATGGCGGTGCTCGGCGGCGTGCTCGGCCTGCGCGTGCTCGATCTGATCGCGGGACAGACGCTGGACCTGCTGTCGATGATCGGTTTCATCATGTTGCTCGGCATGGTGATCAACAACTCGATCCTGCTGGTGGCGCAGGCACGTGAAGCGCAGGCCGCCGGTGCCGGGCTCGACGAAGCGCTGAAGCAGGCGCTCGACCAGCGCCTGCGCCCGATCCTGATCGCCGCGCTGACCGGCGTACTGGGCGCGCTGCCGATGGCGATCAATCCCGGTCCCGGCGCGGTGATCTATCGCGGCCTGGCGGCAGTGTCGGTGGGCGGCGTGGCGCTGAGCCTGTTGTTCACCGTGGTGCTCGTGCCTGCGCTGCTGCGCCTGGCGCATTCGCGCGCGCGCACGGTCGAGAGCGGCTCGCCCGCGCCGCTGGCGCAGGCCGCGTCCTGAGATGCCTTCCCCCTGGAGTCCGACATGCGCACCTTGCACAAGAGCCTGATCGCCGCCGCACTCGCGGCCGTACTGATCGTTCCGATGATCGACCTCGACGCCGATGCGAGCGCTCCGGCCGAGCCGGAGACGCCACCTGCCGCAGTCAGCGTGGGGAAGGCGGTCAATGCGGAACTGGCGCCCCGCCGCTGGTCCCCCGGCAGCGTGATCAGCCGCCACGATGCACGCGTGGCCAG
>JACMKK010000022.1 GCA_014380115.1 Luteimonas sp.
CGCGCGCTCGGCCGCCGGCGTCGCGCACCAGTCCGGATAGGCCGCCCGTGCCGCGACCATCGCGGTGTCGGCGTCGTCCGCGTCGGCTAGTGCGAATGCGCCGAGGCGCATTTCGCTGTCGATCGGACTCCTGCGATCCGCGTAGTGCTTGGCAGGCCGATCGGTGCCGCCGATGAAGAGCGGGTGGCGCCCGCCGAGGCTTGCTTCGACGCGGGCCAACGCTGCTTCGAAGCGCTCGTGCATCGCTTCGGGCGGGTTGTACATGGTGGCGTAGGTCAGGCGGAAACTCATGGACGGCCTCGAATTGTTTCGTTCTGCTCGTCGTTCCCGCGAAGGCGAGAACCCAGTGTCTTTAAAGTCTCTGGATCCCCGCCTTCGCGGGGACGGAGACTTTGTGTGTTCAGTTGCTCCTGGCGACCCCGCCTTGCGCGTGCCCGTTCGGAAAGAAGCGCGCAAGCAACCGGTCGAGCAACGCCAGCGCATCGGCAAGCTCGTCCTCGCCGATCACCAACGGTGGCGCCAGCAGGATCAGGTTGCCGCGCGTGGCGAAGGACACGCCTTCTGCCATTGCGGCATCGACCAGCGCCTTGAGCGCCGGCGGCGTTTGTGGCCACGGCGCCAGCGGCTCGCGCGTGTCGCGATCGAGGACCAGTTCGACGACCGCGAACAGGCCGTGGCCGCCGCGCACGTCGCCGATGACCCGATGGTGGGATTGCAGACGCTGCAACTCGCCGATGAGACTGGCGCCGAGCGTGCGCGAACGTTCGATCAGTTGCTCGTCGCGGTAGGCATCGAGCGCGGCGAGCCCCGCGGCACAGGACAACGGATGACCGCAATAGGTCAGGCCCGTGTAGAGCATGCGGTGCTCTAGACGCGAGGAGATTTCCGCGTTCAGGACCACGGCACCGAGTGGCAGGGCAGCGCCTGTCAGGCCTTTGGCCAGCGTGATGACGTCCGGACGCGCGCTCGCGCCGTGACGCTGCCAGGCGAACCATTCGCCGCAACGCCCGAACGCGCTCATGACCTCGTCGGCGATCAGCCACACGCCACGCTCGCTGGTGGCGCGCCGCAAGGCGGGCCAGTAGCTGTCGGGGGCGACGATGCCGTTGGTGCCGGCGTTGGGTTCCACGAGCACCGCGACGACTTGCTCGGCCCCGAACGCATCGATGCGCGTCGAGACCGCGGCCGCCGCGCGTTCTCCGCAGACCTGCGCATTGCGGCTGCCGAACGGGCAACGATAGGCATAAGGCGGTGCGACGTGGCTGACACCCATCGCGTCGGCGTCAGCCGGGGCGCGGTTGCGGGTGTCGCCCGACAACGCCATCGCCAGATGCGTGGCGCCGTGATAGGAGCGCTCGCGCGCGATCACGATCCCCTGTGGCCGGTTGCTGGCCTGGCGCACGATCTTGACCGCATGCTCGTTGGCATCGGCGCCGCCGAGCGTAAAAAACACCCGGCCGCCTTCGAAGCCCGACAGTTCCAGCAATCGTTCGGCCAGTGCGGCGCGCGGTTCTGCGCCCCAGGCATTGCTGACGAAGCAAAGCCGCTCGGCCTGTTCGCGGATCGCCGCGACCAGCCGCGGATGCTGGTGGCCGAGGTTGCTGCACTCGGCGAGGCTGCTCATGTCCAGGATCGAGCGGCCGTCGGCCAGCTGCAGGCGCGCGCCTGCGCCGCCGACGACGGTCGGGGCATCCCAGGCGGACTGGACGCACCAGCTGTGCAGGACCGATGCGCGCTCGTTGGCCACCTCACCCCCTATGTGCGGAGCCCGACGTTCGCAGGCGGATTGTGCGATTACCGCACAGCTGTTCGCATTGCGCACAATGCTACGAAGCACTAATCTCGCCGTCAACAGGCTTTGCAGGACCACGGGCAACGGGATGCGCGAGGCGGCACGCACAGCGAATGCGACCTCGGAGCCGGCCACGGCTTTCGAGAACAGTCCCGATTTCGTGCAATCCCTCGCGCGCGGTCTGCTGGTGCTGCGCAGTTTCGATGCGGAACATCCCGAGTTGAGCCCGGCCGAGATCGCGACGCTGACCGGTCTTTCTCGTGCTGCCGTACGCCGGGTCGCGCTCACGCTGCAACATCTGGGCTACATGCGCGAGGCGGGACGCGGTTACGCGCTCAGTCCGCGTGTGCTCGAACTCGGCTTCGGCTATCTCGGCACGCTCGACCTCCCGGATCTCGCCCAGCCCTTGCTGGAAGACCTTGCCCATCGCGTCAACCAGAGCTGCTCGATGGCCGTGCTCGATGGCCAGTCGATCGTCTATGTCGCGCGCGTGCCGGTGCGGCGCGTGATGCGTATTTCGCTCGGCGTCGGTGCGCGGCTGCCCGCGATCGCTGCATCGATGGGGCGCGTGCTGTTGGCGGGGCTGGTCGATGCCGACCTCAAGGTCTGGCTGGCGCAGTGCCAGCCGGCCAAGCTCACGCCGCACACGGTGACCGACCTGCGCCGGCTCAAGAAAATCATCGATGGCGTGCGGGCGCAGGGCTACGCCTACGTCGAACAGGAACTCGAACTCGGGCTGTGCTCGCTGGCGGTGCCGGTCCGCAACCAGGCCGGTCGCGTTGCCGCCGCACTCAACGTCGGCATGCCCTACCACGACGACGTCGCGCGCGAGGCCATCGAGGTGATGTTGCCGTTGTTGCGCGACACCGCGGCGTCGCTCGAGCGCTGCCTGCCCGCGCATCGCCTTGCGGCGGTGTCGCTGTGATGGGGGCGTTGTGATGGGCCGCGCCGTGTATCTGTGCGACGGTGTGCGCACGCCGTTCGGTCGTTATCGCGGCGGCTTGTCCGGCATCCGCACCGACGACCTGGCCGCGCTGCCGATCCGCCAGCTGTTGCATCGCACGCCCGCGCTCGACCCCGCTGCGATCGACGAAGTCATCCTCGGCTGCGCCAACCAGGCAGGCGAGGACAACCGCAACATCGCGCGCATGGCCGCCTTGCTGGCCGGCTTGCCGGCATCGGTGCCGGGCGTCACCGTCAACCGGCTATGCGCCTCCGGACTGGAGGCGATCGGGCAGGCCGGGCGCGCGATCGCGACCGGCGAGTGCGACCTGGTCATCGCCGGCGGCGTCGAAAGCATGTCGCGTGCTCCGTACGTCATGGGCAAGGCGGATGCACCGTTCTCACGTGAGCAGCAGCTCGAGGACAGCACGCTCGGCTGGCGCTTCGTCAATCCGTTGATGGAGGCAGGGCACGGCATCGACAGCATGCCGCAAACCGCAGAGAACCTGGCGCGCGAACACAGGATTTCCCGTGCCGACCAGGATGCCTACGCGTTGCGTTCGCAGCAGCGCGTCGCGCGCGCGAACGAGGCCGGCCGTTTCGCGCCGGAACTGATGACGGTCGACGCGCTGCCCAACGATGAGCAGCCGCGCGCCGACACAACGGCGGCAAGGCTGGCAGCGCTGGCGCCGCTGCTCGGCGCCGATAGCACCATTACCGCCGGCAATGCTTCGGGCCTGAACGATGGCGCCTGCGCGCTGCTGCTGGCGTCGGAACCGGCTGTAGAGCGCTGGGGGCTGACGCCGCGCGCGCGCGTGCTCGGTATGGCCTCGGCCGGCGTGCCGCCGCGCACCATGGGGATCGGTCCGGTGCCGGCGATCGGGAAGTTGTTGGCGCGGCTGGATCGCGAACTTGGCGACTTCGATGTCATCGAGATCAACGAAGCCTTCGCCGCGCAGGTGCTGGCAGTGACGCGCGCGCTCGGCCTGGCCGACGACGCCGGGCACGTCAATCCGAACGGCGGCGCGCTCGCGCTCGGCCACCCG
>JACMKK010000245.1 GCA_014380115.1 Luteimonas sp.
CCGGCCACGCGCTGGGTGGAAGCCTTGCCGCTCGGCAACGGCCGCCTCGGCGCGATGGTCTGGGGCGGCATCGAACACGAACGCCTGCAGCTCAACGACGACACGCTGTACGCCGGTGGTCCTTACGACGCCAACCATCCGGATGCGTTGGCGGCGTTGCCGGAGGTGCGCCGCCTGATCTTCGCGGGCCGCTACGCCGAAGCAGAAGCGCTGGCGAACGCGAAGCTGATGTCGCGCCCGCTCAAGCAGATGCCGTACCAGCCGCTGGCCGACCTGGTGCTGGATTTCCGCGACATTCCCGACCCCTCCGACTACCGCCGCGAACTCGATCTGGACACCGCCATCACGCGCACGCAGTTCCGCACCTGGAAGACGCTGCATACGCGCGAGGCCTTCGTCTCGCCGGTCGACCAATGCATCGCCGTGCGCGTGGCGACCGACCGCCCCGGCGCCATCGACCTGCGCATCTCGCTGGATAGCGACCAGCAGAACGAGGTGCTGGCCGAGGACGACACCCTGCTGCTGCGCGGCCGCAATGCCTCGCGGCACGGCATCGAGGGCAGGCTGAAGTTCGCGATGCGCGTGCGCGTACTGCCCCGCGGTGGCACGCTGAAAGCCGGGCGCGGCGGCATCGAGATCGAAGGCGCGGACGAGGTGCTGCTGTTGGCCACCGCCGCGACGAACTACCGCCGCTACGACGACATCGGCGGCGATCCCGAAGCGATCACACGCCGGCAGCTGGCAGCCGTGCAGCAGCGCGGCTTCGATGCGCTGCGCGATGCGCATGTCGCCGAGCACCGGCGCCTGTTCCGCCGCGTCGCCATCGACCTCGGCCGCAGCAAGGCCGAAAAGCTGGCGACCGACGAGCGCGTCGAGCGGTTCGCCGACGGCAAAGACCCCGCGCTCGCCGCGCTCTACCACCAGTACGGCCGCTACCTGCTGATCAGCAGTTCGCGGCCCGGCGCCCAGCCGGCGAACCTGCAGGGCATCTGGAACGACCTGATGGATCCGCCGTGGGACAGCAAGTACACCATCAACATCAACACCGAGATGAACTACTGGCCGAGCGAGGCGAATGCGCTGCACGAATGCGTAGAGCCGCTGGAAAAGATGCTGTTGGATCTGGCGCAGACCGGCGCGCGCACCGCCAAGGTAATGTACGACGCCCCTGGCTGGGTCGTGCACCACAACACCGATCTATGGCGCCAGGCCAGCCCGATCGATGGCGCGCAGTGGGGTCTGTGGCCGATGGGCGGCGCGTGGCTGTTGCAGCAGTTGTGGGATCGCTGGGACTACGGCCGTGATCGCGCGTATCTGACGAAGATCTATCCGCTGTTCAAGGGCGCGGCCGAGTTCTTCGCCACCACGCTGGTGCGTGATCCGGCCAGCGGTGAACTGGTCACGAATCCTTCGATGTCGCCGGAGAACGTGCATCCGCACGGTGCATCGCTATGTGCCGGTCCGGCCATGGATTCGCAGCTGCTGCGCGACCTGTTCCGGCAATGCACCGAGGCCGCCGCCCTGCTCGGTGTCGATGCGGAATTCGCGCAGACGCTGCAGGCCCTGCGCGCGCAGCTGCCGCCCGATCGCATCGGCCACGCCGGACAGCTGCAGGAATGGCGCGCCGACTGGGACCTGCAGGCGCCGGAAATCCACCACCGCCACGTCTCGCATCTGTACGCACTGCATCCGAGTTCGCAGATCAACGTGCGGGATACGCCCGAACTGGCGGCGGCGGCGAAGAAATCGCTGGAAATCCGTGGCGACGAGGCGACCGGCTGGGGCCTCGGCTGGCGCCTGAACCTGTGGGCCCGGCTTGGCGATGGCGACCACGCATACAAGATCCTGCGCAGGCTGCTCAGCCCCGATCGCACCTATCCCAACTTGTTCGATGCGCATCCGCCGTTCCAGATCGACGGCAACTTCGGCGGCACCGCCGGCATCACCGAGATGCTGCTGCAGAGCTGGGGTGGGGCGATCTTCCTGCTGCCGGCGTTGCCGAAGCAATGGCCCACCGGCGAAGTACGCGGCCTGCGCGTGCGCGGCGCAGCGGGCGTGGATCTGAAGTGGAAGAACGGACGACTCACGCAAGCGAATGTGTCCAGCGACAAGGGCGGGAACTACGTGCTGGTCTACGGCAAGCAAACAGCGGAGACGACATTGCAAGCAGGACAATCGGCCGATTTCGGCCTGCGCGGCGACAGGCTGGTGCGGTTATGAGCCTGTTCGTCGGCATCGACATCGGCACGCAGGGCATCAAGCTGCTCGCCTACGATCCGGAACGGCGGCAAGTCGTCGCGACCGCCGGCGCGGCGCTGGAGTTGATCAGCCGCGAGGACGGCACGCGCGAGCAGCTCGCCAGCTGGTGGATCGACGGCCTGCGCGACTGTTTCGCACAGTTGGGTCCGGCGGTGCGCGCGCGCATCGCTGCGATCGGCGTCTCCGGCCAGCAGCATGGCTTCGTGCCGCTCGATCACGCAGGTCAGGTATTGGCCCCGGTCAAGCTGTGGTGCGACACGAGTACCAGCCTCGAGTGCCGCGACATCATGGACGCGGTCGGCGGCGAGCAGCGCTGCATCGAACTCGCCGGCAATCCGATCCTCGCAGGCTACACCGCCTCCAAGCTGCCGTGGACGCGCAAGCACCGCGCCGATGCGTATCGCAACCTGGCCACCGTGCTGCTGCCGCATGACTACGTCAATTTCTATCTGACCGAGCAACGCTACACGGAATACGGCGACGCTTCGGGCACCGGCTGGCTCGACGTACGCAGCCGGCAGTGGTCGCCGGACCTGCTCGCGGCGATCGATCCGAAGCGCGATCTGATGACGTGCCTGCCGCCGCTGGTCGAGCTCGGCACGACGTTCGTGATCTCGCGCGCCACCGCCGCCGAACTCGGCCTGCCGCATACCGTGCGCGTCTGCGTCGGCGGCGGCGACAACATGATGGCGGCGATCGGCACCGGCAATGTCGTGCCGGGCCGGTTGACGATGAGCCTGGGCACCTCCGGCACGCTGTTCGCGTTCGCCGATCATCCGGTTGTGGACGAAAGCGGCGGCTGGGCGGCGTTCTGCGCCTCGTCCGATGGCTGGTTGCCGCTGATCTGCACGATGAACTGCACGGTCGCCACCGAGACGATGGCGCGGTTGTTCAAGCTAAAGCCCGGCGAAGGCGAGGCACTGCTGGCCTCGACCCGGCCCGGTGCCGACGGCCTCGTGCTGCTGCCGTTCTTCAACGGCGAGCGTACGCCGAACCTGCCCGACAGCCGCGGCTGCCTGTTCGGCATGGACCTGCTCAACACCACGCCGGCCAATGCCTATCGCGCGGCGATGGAGGGTGCGACCTACAGCCTCAGAAACGGCTACGACGCCTTCATCGGTACCGGTCTGCGCTTCGATCGCATCTGCCTGACCGGCGGCGGCAGCAATAGCGCGGTCTGGCGGCAGATGGTCGCCGATGTGTTCGGCCTGCCGGTCGACGTGCCGGAACAGACCGAAGGCGCCGCGTTCGGCGCCGCGTTGCAGGCGCTGTGGTCGCATCAGCGTGAGCATGGCGGGAAGGGCAGCCTCGCCGACTTCGTGCTCGACCACGTGCGCATGCAGGACGCGTACTCGGCCGCGCCGCAGACCGCGCACGCCGAGGCCTACCGCGCGCACTACCGGCGCTTCCTGCGCCACCTCGATGCGGTTACTCCGCCTCAAAACTTTTAGTCCTCATTACGGAATGAACACCATGAGCAACGACATCTTCATCGGCGGAAAGGAATATTTCCCCGGCATCGGCCGCATCCCGTTCGAGGGTAAGGCTTCGGACAATCCGCTCGCGTTCAAGGTCTACGATGCGGGCAAGCAGGTCGGTGGCAAGAGCATGCGCGAACACCTGCGGTTCGCGGTCTGTTACTGGCACAGCTTCTGCAATGCCGGCCACGATCCTTTCGGTCCGGGCACCCGCATGTATGCGTGGGACGCGCCCGACACGCCGCTCGCGCGCGCCGAGGCGCGTGTCGATGCCGCGTTCGAGTTCTTCAGCAAGCTCGGCGTGCCTTATTACTGCTTCCACGATATCGATCTCGCGCCCGACGCCAGCGATGTCGGCGAGTACGAACGCAACCTCAAGCACATGGTCGCGCTGGCGAAGCAACGCCAGCAGGCGACCGGCGTGAAGCTGCTGTGGGGGACGGCGAACCTGTTCAGCCATCCGCGCTACATGAAC
>JACMKK010000246.1 GCA_014380115.1 Luteimonas sp.
GCCGTGTCGGGCAGCCTGCGCACGCGGCCGATCGCGGCGCGGAACGCAGCGGCATCGTCGTCATCCGGTGGCGGGGCGTTCGCGGCCATGCGGCAAGCCTAGCGCGGATGCGGGCGAAGGCGCTGAAAACGGACTGCAGCAGGCATCCGTTATCATGTCGACATCGTTTCCACTATCAGAGAGTCATGCGCGTACTGGTCAGCAACGACGATGGGGTCGACGCCCCCGGCATCCGGATCCTCGCCGAAGGGCTGCGCGCTGCGGGGCATGAGGTGCTGGTGGTCGCGCCCGATCGCGACCGTTCCGGCGCCAGCAATTCGCTGACCCTGGACAGTCCGGTGCGCGTGGTGCGCGTGGACGAGACCACCTGGCGCGTGCACGGCACGCCGACCGACTGCGTCCACGTCGCCATTACCGGCATGCTCGAGCTCGAGCCGGACATCGTCGTGTCCGGCATCAACAACACCGCCAACCTCGGCGACGACGTGATCTATTCCGGCACCGTCGCCGCCGCGATGGAAGGGCGTTTCCTCGGCCTGCCGGCCGTGGCGATGTCGCTGGCCACCGCCGACCACCAGGGCAAGCACTACGAAACCGCCGCGCGCGCCGCCGTCGAGATCATCGCGCGCCTCAAGACCGACCCGCTGCCGGCCGACACCATCCTCAACGTCAACGTCCCCGACCTGGCCTGGGAGCACGTGGCCGGCTTCGAGGTCACGCGCCTGGGCAACCGCCATCGTGCCGAGCCTTGCATCCCGCAGGAAGACCCCCGCGGCCGCACCTGGTGGTGGATCGGCGCCGCCGGGGCCGCGCAGGACGCCGGCGCGGGCACCGATTTCCACGCCGTACGCAGCGGCCACATCTCGATCACGCCGATCCATGTCGACCTGACCCGCTACCAGGCGCTGGAGCAGGTCGCGAGCTGGGTCGGCGGTCTCGCCGCCGAGCTGCGTCACGCCGGCACGGATCGCGCGGCGTGACGGCGCGCATGCGCCTAAAACCCGAGGCGATCGGACTGGGCATGACCTCGCAGCGCGTGCGCGACCGCCTGATCGAGCGTCTGCGCGGCAACGGCATCAGCGACGAGCGCGTGCTCAATGCGATCCGCACGGTGCCGCGGCATCTGTTCGTGGATGAAGCGCTGGCGACGCGCGCCTACGAGGACACCGCGCTGCCGATCGGCCACGGCCAGACCATCTCGCAGCCGTGGGTGGTCGCGAAGATGACGCAGACGCTGCTCGACGGCGCGCAGCCGAAGACCGTGCTCGAGATCGGCACCGGCTCCGGCTACCAGGGCGCGATCCTCGCCGCGCTCGGACTCGAGGTGTACACGGTCGAGCGCATCGGCGAATTGCTGCGCACCGCGCGCAAGCGTTTCCGCACGCTCGGCATGAACGTGCGCAGCAAGCACGACGACGGCCGCATCGGCTGGCCGGAGCACGCACCCTACGACGCCATCATCGTCACCGCCGCCGCGCCGGTCCTGGTCGATGCGCTCAAGGACCAGCTGGCGCCGGGCGGTACGCTGGTCGCGCCGGTAGGCGGCAGTTCCTCGCAGACGCTATTGCGCCTACGCAAGGATGCCGATGGCGTGATCGAGGAAACCGAGTTGGCGCCGGTCGTGTTCGTGCCGCTGCTGTCGGGCATGATCGACTGACGATGGAGCCGGCTGCCGCATGAAGTTGTTCGGACCGATCTACGAACGGGCACTGGCCTGGGCGCGGCATCCGCGCGCGCCGGCGTTGCTGACCGTGCTGAGCTTCGCCGAAGCGGTGATCTTCCCGGTGCCGCCGGAAGTGATGCTGGCGCCGATGAGCCTGTCGCAGCCGCGGCGGGCGTTCTGGTTCGCCACGCTCAGCCTGGTCGGTTCGCTGTTCGGCGCGGTGCTCGGCTATGCGCTCGGCCATTTCGCTTACGAGGCGGTCAAGCCATTGCTGGAATCGCTGGGCTGGATCGACAGGATTGAAACCGAAGTCGCGCACCTGCGGCAGTTGGCGGCGGAATCGCCGTGGAAGGCGTTCTGGCTGCTGGTGCTGGCAGGGTTCACGCCGATCCCGCTGAAGATCTTCACTTGGGCCTCGGGGATAGTGGGAGTGCCGATCTTTCCTTTCCTCGCCAGCATGGCGGTCGGGCGCGGCAAGCGCGTGTACCTGATCGCCGCCGCGATCCGTCTCGGCGGCGAGCGTGCGGAAAAAGCGCTGCATCGTTACATCGAGCCGGTCGGCTGGATCGCGACGGCGTTGCTGGTGGCGGGGATCGGCTACCTCGTTTTCAGGGCGAACAGTTGATGAAGCCGATTTCCGAGCGGTTGACCCTTGCGCTCAAGGGCTTTCCGGTCTTCAGATTCCTATTGGCCCTGGGCGTGCTCGCGATGCTCGCAGGCTGCGGCAGCAGCCGCGTCGTCCGCGAAGGCGGTGCGCGGCCACCGCAGCGCGTGGCGTCGACACCGAAATACGGCGCTACGGCCGTCGTGCAGCGCGGCGAAACGCTGTACCGCATCGCCACCAACAACGGCATCACCGCGCTCGACCTGGCGCTATGGAACGGTGTCGCGCCGCCGTACACGATCCATCCAGGCCAGCGGCTGAAACTGTATCCGGGCAGCGGCAGGCGAACGATTGCGTCCGGTTCGGGCCCCTATGTACCGCCGTCGCGGCCAGTGGTGACGCGTCCGGCGCCGGCGACCGGCACGCAGCCGGTAGCGCCCGTCGCGCCGACGATGCCCGCGACCAGTTCGATCTCCTGGCGCTGGCCCGCGGACGGGCAACTCATCAGCCGCTACGTCGCCGGCCAACCGACCCAGCAGGGGATCGACATCGCCGGGCAAGGCGGCGCACCCGTGCGCGCGGCCGGCAATGGCGTCGTCGTGTATTCCGGTTCCGGCCTGGTCGGCTACGGCGAGCTGATCATCATCAAGCACGACGACGCCTGGCTGTCGGCCTACGGCCACAACCGCGAGCGGCTCGTCAACGAGGGCCAGCGCGTCGGCGCTGGCGAACAGATCGCGCGCATGGGCCGCAGCGGCGCGGCGCGCGACATGCTGCATTTCGAGATTCGCTACAACGGCAAGCCGGTGGATCCGCTGCAGTACCTGCCGAGACGGTGACGTAGCGTGCGCTGCGCGCA
>JACMKK010000247.1 GCA_014380115.1 Luteimonas sp.
GATAGTTGGGAATTCCTTCGAACATCAACGTCGTCGCGCCATTGGCGAGGGGGCCATAGACGATATAGGAATGTCCGGTCACCCAGCCCACATCGGCCGTGCACCAGTAGATGTCGCCGTCATGGTAGTCGAAGACATATTGGTGGGTGATCGCGGTGTAGACGAGATAGCCGGCCGTGGTGTGCAGCACGCCCTTCGGCTTGCCGGTGCTGCCGGAGGTGTAGAGGATGAACAACGGATCCTCGGCGTTCATGCGCTCGGGTTCGCACGTGTCCGGCTGGCCATCGACGACCGCGTCGTACCAGCGGTCGCGCGGCATCTGCATGTCGACCGCGGCACCGGTGTGGCGCACCACGAGCACGGTCTCGACCGTGTTGGTGCCGGGCAGCTTCAGCGCCGCATCGACGTTCGCCTTCAACGCGATCTTCTTGCCGCCGCGCAGGCCCTCATCGGCGGTGATGATCAGCTTGCTCTCGCAGTCGCCGACGCGATCGGCGATCGACTGCGGCGCGAAGCCGCCGAATACCACCGAATGCACCGCGCCGATGCGCGCGCAGGCGAGCATCGCCACGACCGCGTCCGGGATCATGGGCAGGTAGATGGTGATGCGGTCGCCCTTGCGCACGCCGAGGTTGCGCAGGGCGTTGCCGAGCTTGCATACGCGCGCATGCAGTTCGCGATAGCTGATGCGCTGTGCAGGCTGCGCCGGGTCGTCGGGCTCGAACACCAGCGCGATCTTGTCTCCGCGCGCGGTCAGATGCCGGTCGAGGCAGTTGACGCTGGCGTTGAGCTCGCCGTCGGCGTACCAGCGGATGCGGAAATCGTCGAGCGCGTAGCTGACGTCCTTGACCTGGGTCGGCTTGCGCATCCAGTCGAGGCGCTCGCCGACCTTGCCCCAGAAACCCTGCGGATCGCGCAGCGATTCGGCGTAGAGGCGCTCGTAGTCGTCGCGCTTGAGCCTGGCGCCCGCCGCGAAACCGGCCGGGACCGGATAGATGTCGTTTGCCTGCGTCATGCCGTCCTCCGTCGATGCCTTGCGCGCGTTCTGCTGCGCCGCAATGGCCAGTGTGCCGCAGCGCGCGTGCAGGCGCACTTCGCCTCTGCGATGCCGGCTTAGACATTGGTCGTAGACGGTGCGCGCCTTAGACCAATGGCGAATCGACACCACGCGAGACCGCACGCAGCCTCGCTGATGGCCGCGCCCTCGCGTGGCACTGATCGGAGGGGATCATGACCGCATCGAAGACAGCACGGGAGACGGCACGCGATGTGCCGGCGCAGCAAGCCGCCCTGGCGCGGCCCCATACGATGCGTCCGATGCATCGCATCGCGGCGCAGGTGCGGCGTCCGCTGGCCGCGGCGCTGCTCGTCGCGCTGATCGCGCCGGGCCTGGCGTTCGCGCAGACGGCCAAGGAGAAGGAGCTCGAAGCCCGCATCGCCCAGCTCGAGCAGCAGGTGCAGGCGCTGCTGTCGTCGCAGCAACAGCAGCAGACCGCGATCAGCGAAACGCAGGCGCAGGTCTCCGAGGTCAAGACCGCGCAGGCGCAAACCGCACCGGCCGACGGCAAGCCGCGCATCCAGACCTCGCCGATCATGACCGCGGCCAATCCGAATACCGCGTTTTCTTACGGCGGCTTCATCAAGCTCGACTCGATGGCCACCGACACCAGTGATGGCCGCATTGCCGACGGTTCGTCCGGTCGCCTGTTCTACGTGCCCGGCACGATTCCGGTTGGCGCCGCCGGGGCCGACGGCGGCGATGCGTACACCGACTATCACGCGCAATTCTCGCGCTTCTGGTTCAGCGCCGACACCGTCACCGACTCAGGCGACAAGTTCAAAGCCTACATCGAGGCGGACTTCTTCGGTGGCGGCAACAACGCGCTGGTCGGCAACGAAACCTCCACGAACACGTATGCGGTGTCGTTGCGCCAGGCCTACGTCAGCTGGAACGAGTGGCTCGCGGGTCAGACCTGGTCGAACTTCATGGACGTCGCGGCGTTGCCCGACGCGGTCGATTTCGTCGGCGCCACTGACGGCACCGTGTTCGTGCGCCAGGCGCAGCTGCGCTACACCAAGGGGCCGTGGTCGGTGTCGCTGGAAAATCCGCAGACCACCGCGACCCGCTACCAGAACCTGAGCCCGGATCCGCTGGACGCCTCGAAGGCGCGCTTCAACACCGGCGACAACTCCATGCCGGACATCACGGCGCGCTGGCTGACCAAGGGCGACTGGGGCCACTTCACCGTCGCCGGCATGCTGCGCCAGTTCAAGTACCTCGACGAGACCGACAACGGTGCCGCGGTCAGCGTGTCGGGCAAGTTCAACCTCGGCAAGAACGACGACCTGCGCTATGCGGTCAACGCGGGCAGCGGCATTGGCCGCTATCTCGCCTTCGGCCTCGGCACCGACACCGTGCTCGATGCCAACGGCGAGCTGCACGCGCTCGACGGCTACGGTGGCTTCGTCTCCTGGCGCCACGCCTTCAGTCCGAAGCTGCGCAGCAATTTCATGTATTCCGCCGCGCATTTCGACAACGACACCGATCTCACCGGCTTCGGCGTGACCGAGCGCGCGCAGTCCTGGCACGTCAACCTGATCTATTCGCCGTTCCCGAAACTCGACCTCGGCACCGAACTGAGCTGGGGCCAGCGTTCGCTCGAGGATGACCGCGAAGGCGACCTCAAGCGCATCCATACGCATGTCAAGTACAGCTTCTAAGGGGAAACACCCATGTCCAGCACGACCGTGAACGCCACACCGGCCCCCGCGCCGATCACCCAGGGCCACAAGAAAGTCATCTTCGCCTCCAGCCTCGGCACCGTGTTCGAGTGGTACGACTTCTACCTGTACGGCTCGCTCGCAGCGATCATCGCCAAGCAGTTCTTCTCGGCGCTGGATCCGACCAGCGGCTTCATCTTCGCGCTGCTGGCGTTCGCGGCCGGTTTCGCCGTGCGTCCGTTCGGCGCGCTGTTGTTCGGCCGCATCGGCGACATGATCGGGCGCAAGTACACGTTCCTGATCACGATCGTGATCATGGGCTTGTCGACGTTTCTGGTCGGCATCCTGCCGAGCTATACGACGATCGGCGTTGCCGCGCCGGTCATCCTGATCGGCTTGCGCCTGCTGCAGGGCCTGGCGCTCGGCGGCGAATACGGCGGCGCGGCGACCTACGTCGCCGAGCACGCGCCCAACGGCAAGCGCGGCTTCTACACCAGCTTCATCCAGACCACCGCGACGCTCGGCCTGTTCCTGTCGCTGCTGGTGATCCTGGGCTGCCGCTACTTCCTCGGCACCGAGGCATTCGAAGCCTGGGGCTGGCGTATTCCGTTCCTGGTGTCGGTCGTGCTGCTCGGCATCTCGGTCTGGATCCGCCTGCAGTTGGCCGAATCGCCGCTGTTCATCGAGATGAAGAGCCAGGGCAAGTTGTCGAAGGCGCCGATTACCGAGAGCTTTTTCTCGCGCAACGGCAAGATCGCCTTGCTCGCCCTGCTCGGTGCCACCGCGGGCCAGGCCGTGGTCTGGTACGCGGGCCAGTTCTACTCGCTGTTCTTCCTGACGCAGACGCTGAAGATCGACGCCACCACCGCCAACCTGCTGATCGCCGGCGCACTGATCATCGGCACGCCGTTCTTCATCGTCTTCGGTGCACTGTCGGACAAGATCGGCCGCAAACCGATCATCATGGCCGGCTGCCTGATCGCGGCGCTGACCTACTTCCCGCTGTTCAAGGGGCTCACGCACTTCGGCAATCCGGCGATGGAAGCCGCCGTCGCGACCAGCCCGGTGGTGGTGGTCGCGGATCCGTCGACCTGCAACTTCCAGTTCGACCCGGTCGGCAAGAAGGTGTTCAGCAGCAGCTGCGACATCGCCAAGGCGGCGCTGGCGAAATCCGGCGTGTCGTATTCGAACCAGGATGCGCCGGCCGGAACGGTCGCGCAGATCCGCGTCGGCAGCGCGGTGGTCGAAGGTTTCGAAGGCGGCGGACTCGATCCGGCCGCATTCAAGACGCAGCAGGAAGCCTTCGCCGGCAAGCTCAAGACCGACCTCACGGCCGCGGGTTATCCGGAGAAGGCCGATCCCGCCGCGATCAACAAGCCGATGCTGCTGGTGCTGCTGACGATCCTGGTGATCTACGTGACGATGGTCTACGGACCGATCGCGGCCTGGCTGGTGGAGTTGTTCCCGACGCAGATCCGCTACACGTCGATGTCGTTGCCGTACCACATCGGCAACGGCTGGTTCGGCGGATTCCTGCCGACGATCGCGTTCGCGATGGTGGTGGCCAGCGGCAACATCTACCAGGGCTTGTGGTATCCGATCGTGGTCGCGGCGATGACGCTGGTGATCGGTACGTTGTTCCTGCCGGAAACCAAGGATGTGGACATCACCAAGTAGCCGGCTGCAACGCTCGCACGCGGCGTGGAGCCTGCCGCGAAACGATGCCGTGAAACCTCCCTGTCATGGCGTGACGGTCACAGACCGCCATGACAGGGCTCACCGCCACACATCGCGCCTTCATCGCACTTGCATCGGGTTCGGACTACCCTGACGCTTCAAGCGATCGCCGGACAGGGCCTGCGATCGCCAGAGGACGTTGCGATGGAACGTTTGCCGATCGGATTCGCCTTGCGTCACCGTCGCCTCGCCCTGCCGGGCGGGTTTGTTGCCGCTCTTCTGCTGATCTGCAGCGGTCAGACCAGTGCCAGCCAGGCTGGGCGCGATGGCTTTTCCGGCAATCCGGCCACCAATGGCGGCGCCACCTGCAATGCCTGCCACGCGCCGGGCGCGACCAGGCCCACCGTGGCGCTCACCGGGCCGCAGGTGCTGGATGCCGGCACCATCGCCGAGTATTCGCTGACGATCACCGGTGGCCCGGCGATCACCGGCGGCGTCGGCGTCTCCTCCTCCGCGATCGGCACGCTTTCTGCCGTCGATGCCAGCTTGCACGCAGTAGGCACCGAGGTTTCGCATACCGCGCCGAAGGCATTCAGCGGCAACAGCGTGAATTTCCGTTTCCGCTATCGCGCGCCTGCCTACAACACGGTCGTGACACTGTTCGCCGCGGGCAATTCCAGCAACGGACAGCTCAACCTGCTCGGCGACGGCATCAACGTCACCCAATTGCCGATCACCATCCGCAACGGCGGTCCGCCGCCGCCACCGCCGCCGCCGCCCGCACCCACCAGCGCGCGACTGGTGCCGCTGCTCAGCGGATTGGAGCGCCCGATCGCGATCGAACATGCCGGCGACGATCGCCTGTTCATCGCCGAACAACCCGGGCGGATCCGCGTCCTCAACCCTGATCGCACGCTGCGGACGTTGCCGCTGCTCGACATTACCGACCGCGTCTACGACGTCAACAACGAACAGGGCCTGCTTGGTCTGGCGTTCGATCCCGACTATGCGAGCAACGGTCGGTTCTACGTCAACTACATCTTCCATCCGGGCGGACTCGATCGCACGCGCATTTCGCGCTTCGTCGCCGATCCGGGCGGCAATACCGCCAGCGCCGCTTCCGAGGTCGTGCTGATGGAATTCGCACAACCGTTCGTGAATCACAACGGCGGCGACATCCATTTCGGTCCCGATGGTTATCTGTACATCGCATCGGGCGACGGCGGCAGCGCCGGCGATCCGCAGAACAATGCGCAGAACCCGAATACGCCGCTGGGCAAGCTGCTGCGCATCGATGTCAACGGCACGGGTGGCACGCCAGACTGCAATCTGGTCACCGCGAACCTCTACGGGACGCCGCCCGGCAATGCGTTCAACGACGGCGATGGCGGCGCAGGCTGCGATGAAATCTTCGCATTGGGGCTGCGCAATCCGTGGCGTTTCGGCTTCGATCGCGCCACCGGCGATCTGTGGATCGCCGATGTCGGACAAGGCGAGTTCGAAGAAGTCGATTTCGTGCCGGCAGGCACCAGCGCCGGTCTTAACTTCGGCTGGCGTTGCCGGGAAGGCGGCAGCCCGTTCAACACCGCAGGCTGCAACGGCGCCTATTTCGAACCGTTGATTTCGCCTTCGCATGACGACGGCAATTGCTCGATCACCGGTGGCCGTGTCTATCGGGGCGTGCGCGAGCCGGCGCTGGCCGGGCGTTACTTCTTCAGCGATTTCTGCAACTCCGCCATCCGCACGATCAGGCGTCGCAATGGCCAGGTGCTGGTCGGAAACGCGATTGCCGCCGGGCAGATCAGTCAGCCGTCGACTTTCGGCGAAGATGTCGATGGTGAACTCTACGTCGCCAGCCTGACCGGCGCGATCTACCGCATCCGCAGCAGCGCCGCGAGCGCGGTCACGCAGTTCACGGTGTCCACGCCCGACAATGATTGCCTCATTCCGTCCGGCGGCCTGACCGCCGCGGGTACGCCTGTCGTCGCGCCACGCTGCAGCTTCCGCCAGCGCCAGCGCTGGCAATTGCGCGACGATGGCTCGCTCTTCAATCACGCCTCGGGACGCTGTTTGACCGTGCCGAACGGCAATACCACGCCGGGCGCCGTGCAACTGGTGATCCAGAA
>JACMKK010000248.1 GCA_014380115.1 Luteimonas sp.
CGATACTTGGGGCTTGAAGATTTGGGCGCGTTGCGAGGCACTAATCGTTCTTTCGGATATTCACGTTTAACACCCAACCCTTCTTACCATGGCCTCATCGCCGGGCGGCAACAGGCAACCGTGCTGCGTGTTCGCCAGCAGCCGCGGCACGTCGCCGACGGCGCTGGCGATCACCGGGATTTCGCAGGCCATCGCTTCGAGCACCACCAGCGGCATGCCCTCGCTCAGCGAAGGCAGCACCAGGCAATCGATGAGCGGGTAGATGCGCGCCATGTCGGTGCGCGTGCCTGCGAAGCGCACGCAAGCCTGCAGTCCGAGCCGCGCGACCTGCGCCTCGAGCGCCTGCCGCTCGGGTCCGTCGCCGACGATCAGCAGGCGGGCGGCGCCGTTCGCGGCGACGACAGCCGTGAACGCTGATATCAATTGCGACAGGTTTTTCTCCGGGGACAGGCGCGCGACGGCGGCGAAGACCGGACCGTCACCGTCGATGCCCAGTTCGGTGCGCAGTTGTGCGGTCGGGGTCCGGTCCGCGGCCAGGTCGGCGATCCCGTTGTCGATCTGATGGATACGCGCGTGCGGTACGCCGGCACGCAGCAGGCGTTCGGATTGCGACTCGGCCACCACCACCAGTGCATCGAAGCGGCGCAGCAGGGCGATCTCGAGCTTGTTGTACAGGCGCAGGGCCGACGAGGCCTCGACCCAGCCATGCAGCGTCGCGACCAGGCGCACCTGTGGACGCCGCCGTGTCGCCAGCCAGGCGTAGAACGCGCTCTTGTAGTCGTGCACGTGCAGCACGTCGACGCGAAGGGCATCGATCTGCGTCACCAGCGCCGCGATCGTGCGCGTGTCGATGCGGCCCCGGCACGGCAGCAGCACGGCATCTTGCCCTGCCGCGAGCGCAGCCTCGTGCAGCGGCTGCGTGTCGAGCAGGTAGTTGTGGATGCTGAGCAGGCGGCTGCGTGCACCGCGCTGGCGCAAGCCTTCATCGAGCGCCAGCACCACGCGGTCGGCGCCGTACAGGCCCGCACTCGAGCGCAACTGCAGGATCGACGTCGAGGCCGTCGTTCGTGCATCGGCGTGGTTGGGCGGCGAGGTGTTCATGTCGAACGCAACAGCTGTTGGTAGGCCTGGTCGAAGGACTGCACCATGGCGACCAGCGAGAATTCGCGTTCGATGCGCGCGCGTCCCGCCGCGCCCAGGCGGCGTCGCAAATCAGGCGAAAGCGCCAGCCTGGTCATCGCCTCGGCCAGCGCATCGGGCTGGCGCGCCGGAACCAGCAGCCCGGTGATGTCGGGCTGCACCAGCGACAGGTTGCCGCCGACGGCTGTCGCGATCACCGGCAGCCCGCAGGCCATCATCTCGAGGATCGCGTTGGACATGCCCTCGGTCGACGAGGTCAGCAGGCCGACGTCGAGTGCAGGCAGCACCGACTCGATGTCCGGGCGCATGCCGAGCAGTGTCACCGCGTCGGCGAGGCCGAGCGCCGAGATCTGTGCCTCCACGTCGGCGCGCAAGGGGCCATTGCCGATCAGGAACAGCCGCGCCTGCGGCACGCGCGCATGCACGCCTGCGAACCCCGCAATCAGGTCGGCATGGCATTTCTCCGGCGTCATGCGGGCGATGCAGCCGTAGGCGGTCGCGTGTTCGTCCAGTCCCAGCGCCTGTCGCGCCGCGCTGCGCGCGGGTCCCTGCCACGGACGGAAGCGCTGCGTGTCCACGCCGTTCGGGATCCACAACATGCGCGCGGGATCGAGCGCCTCGCTGCGCGCCAGTTCGCCGAGGATCGGCTGCGCCGGCGCGATCACGCTGTCGAAGCGACGGTTGAGGAAGCGGAACAGCCACTTGAGCTTCGCGCTTTTCTTGTAGCCCATGTCGCGGCGGTTGGAGATGCGCACGCAGCCGGGCGTGCGCGGCAGCAGGGCATTGAGCAGGTCGGATTTCTCGTGGTGCGACTGCACGATGTCGTAACGCTCGCGCAGGATCATCTCGCGTAGCGCACGCAACGCGCGCCAGCCGCCGCGGCCGTAGATCGCGTCCACCGGCAGACCGTGCACGGTCGCGTGCGCGGTATCGGAAGGCAGGTGCCTGCCGGCATCGGGGTGATGCCCGGCATCGAGCTGCACCAGCGTGATGTCGTAGCGGTCCCTCGGCAGCAGGGCGACCAGGTTGCGCAGGAAGCGTTCGCTGCCGCCCGAGAACGCGATCGACGTGTCCGTCAGCAGCAACAGCCGGATGCGGATCGGAGCCGGGCCGGGTGTTGCGCGGGCGGGCTCGATCGCATCGCGGCGCTCAGCGGCGATAGCTGAAGCTGACAATGGCGGCATTCTCGTCATAATCCTGGCCGATCTCCGAGCTGTCGCGCTCGCGTCGTTGCAGTTCGAAGCGCGCGCTCCAGTTCCGCGTGAACCGGTTTTCGAGCGCGACGCCGACGGTGAAGTCGCGATCCTTGCGCGAAGGGTTCTGGAACTTGCGGTCTTCGCGCGCGGCCAGCACCGACAGCGTCATGCGTGGGCGCACCTGGTAGGTGAGCTGGCCGTAGCCGCCGTAGCTTTCCTCGTCCGGCGCCAGCGATTCGATGTAGCTGATGCGCTGGTAGTACGGGCGCACTTCAAGGCCCAGGCGCTCGCCGGTATATGAATAACCGACTTCCAGCCGCCGTTGCTTGAACACGTCGGGCGTTACCGGCACGGTCGGGTTGCCGAAGTCGTCGAGCGCCGGCGGCGCATCGAGGTCGGTGACGACCATGTTTTCGGCAGCGTCGGAGAATTCGTAGCTCAGCGATGCATCCAGCGTGCTGCGCTGGGTGACCTTCCAGGCCACGTCGGCGCGCGCCAGCGGCAGCCACTCGTCGCTGCTCGGGCGATTGTCGAATTCCAGGCGCGAATAGCCTAGGTCGACGTTGAGTTCCACCGTGCGGAACTCGCTCCAGTAGCTCATGTAGCCGTCATAGCGGGTGTAGTCGGAAGTCGGCGTCTCGTCGTACCTGACTTCGGTCGCCTCGAAGTTCACGCCGATCGTGCGCGTGGGGCTCAGCTCGCGCAGCGCGCGCGCCGCGACGTTGTAGCGGTCGCTGTTGAACGCCTCGTTCTCCTCCGCGTAGCTGTTGCTGTAGCGCAGGTCGACCTGTCCGCGCGTGGACTGGCCCATGCGGAAGTACAGGCTCGGACCAGTGACGAACAGATTGGTCTGCTGCTCGTTGCCGGGGCTGAACGCGGTGAAGGTATCGATCGGCTGGCGGCTCAGGTAGTCCTCGAACGTCCAGTCCAGGCGCTCGGGGATCATCGTCCACAGCGCAGTGCCCGCGAACGCGCCGCGGAAGCCATCGTCGAAGGTGTCGTCGAGGTAGTCGAGGTACTGCAGCTGGCCGCTGCCGTTGAGGCGGAACGTCGATCCCTCCTGTTCCACGCTGAAGCGCAACTGCGGCGAGACCACTGTTTCGCTCTGCTCGTCCGTCGCGCTCAGGCCGATGTTGTCGCTGCG
>JACMKK010000249.1 GCA_014380115.1 Luteimonas sp.
TAGCAGATGGGGTGGATGGCTCCCGCTCCCGGCATCAGAGTGCCCCGTTGTGGAAGCGATCAAGCAACCACGAGCATAGGGAGCCACCCGCCATGGAAATTACCACCATCGGCCTCGATCTGGCCAAGAACGTTTATCAGGTCCACGCCATCAACGGCGTTGGTGAAGTTGTTGTGCGCAAGGCGCTGCGCCGGGTGCAGGTGCTGCGGTTTTTTGAGCGGCTCGATCCGTGTCTGGTGGGCATCGAGGCATGCGGGACGAGCCACTATTGGGCTCGCGAGATCAGCAAGTTTGGCCACGAAGTGCGTCTTATGCCCCCGGCCTATGTGAAGCCTTACGTCAAGCGCGGGAAGACCGACGCGAGCGATGCCGAGGCGATCTGCGGTAACGCGCCCGACGATGCGGTACGTCGCGATCAAGTCATGTGAGCAGCAGGCGGCGCTGACGGTCCATCGGACGCGGGACCTCTTCGTCAAGCAGCGCACCCAGCTGGTCAACATGATCCGTGGTCTGCTGGCGGAGTTCGGCATTGAGATACGGCGTGGGATCACGCACGCGCTGAGTCTCGCCGAGCGTATTGCGGCGGGCGAAATGCCCGACATCCCGGCGCTGGCGGCAAAGATGATCGCAAGCCTGGCCGGGCAGGTGCTCGATCTGCAGACGCGGCTGCGCGAGATCGAACGTGAGCTCCTCGCCTGGCACCGTTCGAACGACATCGCCCGGCGGCTTGCGACGATCCCGGGGGTGGGCACCATCTGTGCCACGGCGTTCGCTGCTTCGGTGACTGACCCGCACCAGTTCCGCTCTGGACGACAGTTCGCCGCCTGGCTGGGCCTCACGCCGCTGCAGCATTCGAGCGGCGGCAAGGAACGGCTCGGGAGGATATCGAAGATGGGCGACAAATATCTGCGCAGGCTTCTCGTCGTCGGCATGACCTCGCTCATCCGGCGCGCGAAGTACAAGCCCGACGCCGTCGATCCTCGGCTTGCCGCCCTGCTATCGCGAAAACCGGTCCGCGTGGTTACCGTCGCCCTCGCCAATAAGGCGGCGCGGGTAATCTGGGCGATCATGGCCCGCGGTGGGATTTACCGCGCGCCTCAACCCGCCGGCGCAGGGATCGCTTAGGCAGCATTCACCCGACAGGGAAACCAAGCGAACTGAGATACAGAGGTTGCGAGGACGATGCGATGTGATGGCGAACCGGTCAGACCGGGGATGAGGACAACCCGCCGAATGTCCAGGGCGTCACAGCCCGATAAGCAGAATGGGACCTTATCCGCGGATACCATCAGGGCCAGCGGTCAGGTACGACCGCATCAACAGGCCGGACACAAGACTGCACCCGACCAAAACGCAAAAAACATCGAGTCAACCCTTGCAATGCGGGAGCCATCCACACAGGACATTGCCAGTATAACGGCTGAATAGGAACCGGAAGCGATCGAACGCCAAGAGCCCTCACGACGGCGGTTTGTCGTGAAGAGTTGCCGTAAATACCCTCGCCACCGTCAACGCATTTTGAACGTGGCCTTCAGCACATCCGTAACCGCCTTGATTGCTTCACCATGAGCGGCGGCATCGTAGCCGAGCATGGCGCCGCGCTCGTAGCACGGATCTTCGTAGCTCATTGGTACGCGCGTCCGCGCATTTGCAAGCTGACCCGGTGACGTCTCCTCAAAGCTGCAGCGCCGCGATGTTTGCACTTGCGGCAGCTGCCGAAGGGAAAAAACCGGATTGTCGAACATGTGGTGTGCACGGGGGTACTCGGTGAGCCGCACGTCTTTTCCGGCTGTCCCCAATCGGTCGA